>JADLCA010000074.1 GCA_020847495.1 Candidatus Hydrogenedentota bacterium
CATTTGTTGCTCTCCTTGCTAGTGGGGATCCATCTTGAGCCACTTCGTAGACGGCCTCTACCGGCCGCCCAGTCTTGACGCCAATGACTTTGCATGTTCCAGAATCACGTTATTGCAGCAAACGGGCAAGGGTAAGGATTCGCTGGCCCTGGCGCGACAGGCAAACTTCGAATCCACGTAGAAGTCGAAAGGACCATAGTTGGCCTTACGCGAAAGGGGGCGACGTAAACGCACCGCATGCGGCCCCGGAACTCCGCTTTGCTGGGCGGTCGGCGATGCGCACGCTTCTATCGTTCAACTGCTGCTCGATGCCGGTGCAGCCATTGACCCAAGAGCCAACGATGGTGTACCCCCTGTTGTGGGCTACCCATTAGGAGCAGCGCGTGGTTATAAAGCTGCTCATGGCCAAAGGATCCAATGTTAAGGCTCGAGTTGGGACGGGGAAGACCACCCTGGAACGCGCAAGGGAATGCTCTTACACTGAAATTCTCGAATTGGTTCAAGAGCGCAGCCCAAGTTCAGGTCATAAACGGCAGCATCGTCGAAACGCACAGAAGTAACGAGTTCAATCCGGGTGAATGTCACGTGCCGCCACACCTTGCAAGTACTTGTCAAACCAGCAGCCAGCGTCTATAGATGATTGCCACAAATTGCCGAAAAAGTCAAATTGTCCAGAGGGCATCCCGAATTCGCGAGTTTGATCTTACACCACTTGTTCCACTAAGATAATTTGGCTTCTGGACAGGAGAGTAGCCGTTCAAGCCGGCCCTCCAGTATCTGAACCAATCGTTGGTGCTTCCGGATGACTTAGCTGCACTTCCCCGATCCATCACATTCCGGCACTGCTGACGAGAAAGCGGTTTGTCGTGGCGGCCACGCATGCCTTTGGCCGCCGCTCCCAGTCAGTTGTGCGCAACGTCGCCCTTTGGGACCGCCCGGATAATGCAGTTGCTGCGCCTCGCACAGTAGAAATCGGCCACACTCGCTGGAAAGTTCCCAGTGAATATGGCTTGCAGATCCACTTGGGAGACTGTGGGTGAGCATATCGAAGACACCAATTCGGCCATGGGTTATAATGGTCTTTGCTGCGGCGATCGGAGTAACCGTATTCGCCGTCACGCAGGCCAGCTATTGGTTAATGGAAGCGATTGCGCCTGCCGAGTATGTTTCCATCGGCTTTGTGTCCTTGGCGATGGACATCTTCAGTTACTATTCATTCATATGGCAGGCTGCGAACGGTCATTGGCTATTCAACAATGCAATGACCTCTGAACCCTGTGATCGGGTTTTCTTCAACCTTCAATTTCTGGCATTGGGGAAGTGCATGGCCTGGTTCGGGTGGACGCCGCTGCTCACGTTCACGCTATGGCGGTTTGCAGGGGCGATTACATTGGTTATGTCGTTTGCCCTTCTCGCCATTCAGGTATTGCCGCGCACTGCTCAACGAACCACGACACTGCTGATGTGCGCGTTTGGCGGGGGCTTCGGGTGGTTCATCGCGATGCTTGGCGGCGCGGGTGCGCTTGACACCAGCGAGATGGTTGGTCTCAAGAACCCTGCCATGGACTTGATCTTGCCGGTGCATCCGTTTGGCCAGATTCTCAAGAACCCTCACTACAGCTTGCCTCACGGGACGTTTCTGTTGTTTGCCGCGGCGTTCATCCAGGGCGAACGCACTCGGAGGACCCGGTGGTACGCCTTGGCTGCGGCCATGGCCGTCGTTCAAGGCCTCATTCGGCCCTATGATGTCATCACGATTTGCGTATTGATTCCGGCATACCTCTCCGTGGAGGCGATGCGCGATCGTTCGATAGCGGCAAGAGATGTGTTGAAGCGCGCCCTGCCGCTGCTCGCATGCGTGCCGTTGCTTGCCTACTTCTACTACATCTTCTCCGTTCATTCCGTCTTCAAATGGTGGGCCATCCAAGGTACGCAACTCCCCACGCCGCTGACGTGGCATACGCTGAGCCTTGGCCTCGCGGGGATGCTCTTCGTCTATCGATTGAGCCAGTACAAGAAGCTCCCCCTTTCCGATTGCGCGGTCCGGTTTCTCATCCTGCTTGCAGCGACAATTCTCGCGCTGTATCACGGCAATCACCTCTCGGACGCGCTTACGTTTTCGCCCCAGATCGGCATGCCGGTCATGAGTCCGCTGATTCTGGTCGGACTGGGAGCGATGCCATACATCCAAGAGCGATGGTTCAAGAACAGGCCCAAGGCGTGGGTCTCCGCGGTATGCGTCTTCATCGCAATCAACTCGCTCAGCAGTCCGCTCCTTGTCTTGTGGAGTGTGCGCATCGGCCATGACACGCCGCAAAACTACGCGCGTCAAACCGATCTGGATGCAATGGACTGGCTCAAGAAGAACGCGTGCGCAACGGACATTGTTCTCTCCAGCAACGTCATGGGCGGCCAGATTTCGTTTGCCACCGGCGGGCGGGTTGCCCTCGGTCATTGGGCCCTGACGCCACACATGAAATGGCTGAAAACGCAGTTCGGCAGATTCGTTTCGGGAGACCTGTCGAATCGAAAGGCGAAGCGATTCATTGCAGAGATAGCGCCCAGATACATCTACATGCCATATGCCGCGCAATCCAAACGTCCGCGCTACTTGCGACGCAACGGCGATTATCAACTCGTGTATTCGAACGAAGATGTGGCAATCTATGAACTGCGGCCGCGAGTGGCGCCTGCGGTGTGACCTTGCGGACGTACCCTATGAATCGCTAGCGGGGGCCATGAGGGAGCCTTAGCGGATATCGCGTCCGTAGCCCAATGCGTTCAGCGCCTCGATTTCCTCGGGCGTCAACGCCGGTGCTCGAGTTCCCGCGGGAGGAGTGGCCTCATGCCAGATGAAGAACGTCGGCTTTACCACCTGGGAAGGTAACACTGGTTTCGGCAGTGGCGATGCCGGATCGAGTTCCACCCTGAATTTCCTGCTTTTGACAGGTTCAGCGTCCCCAAGAACTACCAGGAACTGCTTCGAAGCCGAAATCTGCAGCGCAACAGGTGCGCTCTCCGCACGCGTACGGAGCAACAACTCTTCCCGGGGCAAGAGTCCGACGTTTGCGGTCGCGGTATGTTCGTCCCATTTGAGGAGACCGCTGTAGCTGAGCGAACCACCCAACAGCAGTTTCACGGTTTGAAAGGCATCGCCGGTTGTCCCGACTACTGCGCCACGCCAATCGCGTTCGGGGCGCATGAACGCGACATGCCAGCCCTCCTCATTCTCGAGAAAGAAACGCTCGGCAAGTCGTATCAACCCCGGCAGTTCAGCCGGATTCCGATCCAGGACACTGACGCTTTCCCTAGGGTCGTTTGCGAGATGATACAACTCGGCAACGCCCGTCTCGATGTTTCGCAAGTATTTCCAGTCGTTGTTCCGTACCGCGATTATCGTTTGGCGCCGGATGTAGGCCCAGTCCGCTGCGCGTCCTTCGCCCCTGACCAGAGGCAGAAGGCTTTGCCCGTCGCTCGCCGGCGCGGCGACGCCCGCCACGTCGAGTATCGTTGGCATCAAATCGACGAGCTGAACCATGTCGCGAATCCGCTTTCCGCCATACTTCCCGTTCGGGAACTTGATCAATAGCGGGACTCTTGCCGCGCATTCATAGACGTGCTCGTGAACGTACTGGTTGTGCTCGCCAAAGTGTTCACCGTGGTCCGCCGTAACCACGATCAACGCGTCGTCGTACACGTCCATGGCCTTGAGCTTTCCAAAGAACTCGCCAAGCTCCGCGTCTACCCCTCGAATTGAATCGTCGTACATCGCGATCATGTGCGCGATATCCTGGGGAGACAAAGCGTCTGCCTTTCCACAGGCTGCAATCAGAAGGTCGGTCGGGCTTGGACGGCATCGAGCCCGCAACGTTTCAGGTTCCAACACGCCCCTGGCGAAATGCAAAGGCGTGTTTGGCGGCGGGTAATACGGTAGATCACAGTCCGCGCACTGTGCCGTGCCGAACTTGCTGTGCAAATCGTAGTTGTGGAAGAAGAGGAAGAACGGCGCGCCAGCATGTGAGTCGAGCCATGCGTTCACCAATGACTTCGTTTCGACCATGTCGCGCACCAGCGGTGGCGTCGAATAGCTGTCAAACCCGTGTGCGAGCCCGCTCGACGGCGACATCCACAGCCGGTAACCGGTAAATCCGGCTGTGAGATTGCCCGCACCGGCCAGCGTCTCCGGCAGCGTCTGCACCGCCTCGCTGAGGTTGGTGCTCGCGCTAACACGATGGTGTGTGGGGTATAATCCCGTCAACATGCTGGTGTGCGCGGACAGGGTCCACGTTTCCGGCGTGATTGCGTTTTCGAACAGGACCGATTCCCCCGCGAAGGCATCCAGGTTTGGCGATGTACTCCGCTCGTAGCCGTAACACGAAAGATGATCCGCGCGCATGGTGTCGCAAGAGATCAATATGACCGGCGTGCGCGCTTTCGTGGCGCCGCTATAGATGATAGGGTTGCCCCATACGGCATAATCGGAGCGCGCGGATCCCCTGCTGTCTACATCAAACAAGAGGTTGATTGTCTTACCCTCATAGGGTTTCAACGAAGCGCGGAGCCGATGCCATCTGCCGCGTTCCGCCTCTCCGATCGATTTTTCCGCCAGCGTGATGGCCTCCCCTGTATTCTCTTGCACGCGGACGCGAAAGACCGCGCCGTCGGACGCCGCAGTGTGGGGATCGAGCATGGCAACATGGGTTTCAAACTGTGAAGAGGGCGGAATAGTGACGGTCCAAACCGTTGAATCTGGATCCACCGATTCCATCGTGACGTTGCCCAACGTGATGCGTTCGGGCCCGTGTGGCAACATGTCCGCAAGAGTGATTGACTCGACCTCGAATGCATTCCCCGGCCCGACGACACCAATATCGGAAACGAGCCCTGTCCACGCAACGGCATCCTGACCTTCCATTGAGAGCGTGTATTCATGTACCTGAGCGTCTCCCACAACGGTGAAGGAGATGCCGGGGTTCTCAGCGATGTCGGGTTCAATCGCGTTCTTCCACACAAACGTAAACCGTCCCGCAAGGGGTGACTTCATCCGGATAAGGCACGCGGTATAGTTGTTCGCCAGTACCGGGTCGATGCGTTGTGTCAGACGCGAGAAAGTACGTCGTGAAGGACGCGTGAATCGCTCAGTCTTAAACTCAGAGCCCTCTGCAAAGATGGGTTTGGCGGCATTATCCCGTCTCGCGTTGAGAACGAGGTGCGTCAACCGCAACGGGGACTGCGGCTCGGTGCTCGCATTGGGGGCGGATTCATACCGTAGGGTCGCCACACTGCCCTGCGGTGAACAACCCACCGTCAGCAGCCAGAGGACCGTTGCTACGCCTTGCAAGCTCCGGAGCCTTTGGGGCGATTCCATGCGCTACCTCGGAGCCTGCGTTTCAAGGGCGGCGGCGATGAGATTCGCGACAATTTCGTGCCCTCGGTAGTAAAGATGTGAGTCATATCGGGGGGCATAAACGAACTCCCGCTGCGCCGCGCCGTCGCGGAGTGCGCCGGTCGCATCGATGAACTGTATGCCCTGTTCCGCGCACAATGCCGCAGTGCGCTCAGCAAACTCGTCCGTCGCGTTCCAGTCGCCGCCCGGCACATAGTCCGTCAGAGGCGCATCCGCATCGAACTGCGAATACGGACCGTGCACGCGTAACGCAATCGGCAGATAGACCACCAGCAACCGGATTCCATTTTCTTGGCACAACTCATGGCCCCGGCACAGCATTTCCGACGTAACCATCCATCCTTGCGGGCACGTGTCATCGATGTGCCCTGCGTATTTGTAATCGAATCCAACGTCCGTTTCGCCATACTCCGCGGAATCAAACGTACCCGTTAGCCCCAAGCGCGCGCGCAGCCGTTCCCCCTGATGCATGGCCACGTTAGCGAGTTGGACCAGTTTGAGCCGTTCGACCCCTTGCCTCGGCTTCGGCGGGTTAGCCGGGCGACGCAAGACGATGCGGACGTCTCCAGGTATCGCGGGCGTCTTGAACACAAGGCTGACGTGCGTCCAATCGTGAGTCTTTGACACTCCAGGCGTGAATCGCAGCCAGGAGACAGTGCTGTTGTCCCGCTGTTGCACCTCAAGCCGAGCAGGGCCCAACACGTCTTTGGTGCGAATCCTCCCGGAGAGCAAGTAGCACGTCGAAGGTTTGAGGCTACTTACGGCCTGCGCGATGCCGACGTTTGCATACGCGGGGACTTCCACCTGCAGCGCGAAGGAGTTCTTACGCTGACGGTTCTTGGGCGTCACACGCTGAACCGCATCTCGCAGCGCGGGCATCACCTGCCACTGGCTCTCGCGCAACTCTTTCTCGAAACTGCCGTTGCGCACCAGGTTTCCACCTGTGACGTGACGCTCCGCAAAGCGTTCCGGCTCATTCAGAAAGGGCGCTGCGCGGTAGTACCAATCGTCGCCTCCCGGCGGCGGCGACAACTCGTGCAGTTGGACATTGTCAAACCAGATGGTCCCCATCTGTAACCAGTTGGTCGCCACGGGCAAGGTGAGTTCTCTAAACTTACCATTGTAGTACATCTGCGCGTCTTTGAGGTCATTGCCTTCAAACAATGTCCAAACGACCGTTTGGGGCCGGTACGGCAATGCGTACTTCCACAGCACCGCGAGTTCTTGCGGAGGCCCATAGCCGCCCCGTCCAAGATTCACAATGCTTGCGCCAAGCTTCCGCTCAATCAATCGCGGAAACGTGCTCTCCAACGGCATCGTACCGCCTTCAGTGAAGGAATCACCGATGAATGCAATATCCGCCGTCTCGATTCCGGGAGGATTGCGAAACCCGTTGGCGTCGGTGTTGTAGGAGACGATGGGAGAGAACCGGTCAGGATACGTCTGACGCCGCCACGCCAGGTTCGGCTTACGCACGTATCCGAGCAACTGATCGGAATCGGTCCAAGCAGAGGACATCACGGCGTTGTGCGAATAGTCGGCGGCACGAAAACCACTGAGCCGCAGAAAGGCTTCGCCAGCGGCAAGCGTCGCCCCAAACGTGACAAGCGCGAGCGTACCGTTTACAACGATCGCGCGGATCCCGCCCAGTTTGCGCCTGTTCCTTGCGCGAATCGTGATGGACGGGTCTTCGGTCACTGGTGTTCCCATACGTGG
>JADLCA010000075.1 GCA_020847495.1 Candidatus Hydrogenedentota bacterium
GAACAGGTCTCGCCGGGTGGCGCCGCCGGATGCCGTTTCCACCACTTCCGGGGCAATCTTGCGTTCGGGCTGATTTTCGGACATGAGGCCTCCTTGGGCCGTGCCGGCGGATGGGGCAAGCCAGGGGCGGCCGCGCCGCCGGAAACGGATCCCTTCGCAGCATGATACCAACATTGGCGGCTCGTACGGGCGGCGGCCGCCGCGCGCGCCGGGCCGGTGTTACGCCAGGTCCGGCAGTTCCGTCCGAGGCACGTTCGCGCGGATGGATCGCGCCATTCGCGGCCGCCGAACATGAACCGCAATTGGGGGCGGCACGGGTTCATGCCGGCGCGGAGGCCCGGCCGGCGAACTGGCGCCCCACTCCCGGCCGGATCGTGGAAAATGGGTCTATCCATGCCTGCAGGATCCGTCAGGGCCGCGCTCGCCGAAGTCCTCCTCTCGTCCGCACCCGCCGCGGAGTCGGTCGGCAGCCGCGTTTCCCGAATCCACCAGGACCTGCTGGCCCGCTCGCCCTACATCCGGACAGCGAACTTCACTGCCATCCATCCCGGGGATCTGGCATTCCTGTTTGACGCCTACGACCGGGAGTTCCTCGGCGGACTCTGCCGCCCCGCCCTGGAAGGCATACCGGTCGGCTTCCGCCTGTCGCCGCGCATGACCCGGGCCGGCGGCAAGACGATCCTGTACCGGCTGCCCTCTGGAGGGTCGAAATACGAGATCGCCATCGCCGGCAGCATGTTGTTTGACGGCTTCCGGGAGAACGACCGCCGGATCACGGTATGCGGGCTGGAATGCCGGGACCGGCTGGAAGCGCTGCAGCGGATCTTCGAGCATGAGATGGTGCACCTGGGCGAACTGTTGTGCTGGGAGAAGTCGGACTGTACGGCGGCCCGCTTCCAAGGCATTGCCGCCCGCCTCTTTCTGCACCGCGCCCACACCCACGACCTGATCACGCGCAAAGAGCGCGCCGCCGCCTCGGGCATCCGGGTCGGAGCACGGGTGGCGTTCCACTTCGACGGGCGGCGGCTGACCGGCCGGGTGAACCGCATCACCCGGCGGGCGACCGTGCTGGTGGAGGACCCTGACGGAGTGAAGCACTCGGACGGCGTGCGCTACAAGATCTACTACGTGCCCATCGCCGGCCTGGCGGTCATCCTCGAGCCGCCCGGGGATTCGGAACCGCCGGGCCCGGCCGCCTAGCCGGTCCCGCCCGCCGGCGCCTTCGGAAAACTACACGTAGTAGAATCAAGAAGTCAGCGCGACCGGGCGGTTAGCTCAGCTGGTCAGAGCGCCTGCCTTACAAGCAGGAGGTCCGCGGTTCGAGCCCGCGACCGCCCACCAGTTAAGCCTCTCCTTTTCAGTGGATTACGACTGCCTCTCGCGTTTTCTCCTGAAGCACGGGTTCGTCATTGTGCCCGATTCTGTGCCCACCCTGAACCTCTCGCGCCCGCTCCATAGCCTCCCGCCCAGTCTCCATGTTTGGGTGAACGTAGCGCTTCGTCGTGACGAAGCTTGAGTGTCCCGCAAAATACGCCAGGGTGTACGGGTCCATCTGGGTGGACCATCTAGTAAGGCAGGTGTGCCGGAAGGCGTAGAATGGCACGCGCTCAAGACCCGCAAGACCGCATGCCCTGATGTGCCTCTTCTTCAGAGTCGATTTCTCGATATGCCCGCTCTTTGTTGGAGCCGGAAAGACCCACCCCTGAACCGCGTCGGTTCGTCTCACGTTAAGCACCGCCGCCGCCCGCAATGACAAGGGAATCGACCGCCGGGCGCTTGCCGTCTTTCCGTACGGGATGTGCAACGCGCCGTCTCGGACTTGTTCCCAACAAAGGCGGTGGCACTCCTCAGGACGAAGACCACAATCGAGCAGGATAGTGGCAACGTCGCTCAGCAGATAGGGATCTGCGGGTTTGGTGGGTTGCTGGCCCCGCTTGGTCGCCCGGATACCTTTAAGCGCCCGTTCATAGGCTTCGAGGATCGCTGTTCCGACCTTGCGCGCGGCCTCCAGGTACGCCATCTCTTCGGTGGGAGTTAACACCCGCTCCCGCCGTCGCTCACCTGGCAACAGGTGTATCCGTGGCGCGGCCTTCTCTGTCTTTCCCCATTCGACTGCAAGCCGAAGCATTCGCCGTAAGACCTGCAACGCCCGATTAATGCTGGAGACCTGGTACCCTGTATCACGTTGTTTCGAAACAAATCCCGCGACAATTCCGGGTGTTACGGAATCCAGCGCCGTGCCGGCCAAAGGCTCATAGGAGGTCAAATGCCGGACTTGGGTGCTGTAGTACTCGATCGTCTTGGGCTTCTCCACGAAGTGCCCCAGAACGTGGGGCAAGAAGTGGCGTCCCGCAAAGTCCTTCAGTGTTGGGACGGGCACTCTGTCCCGGATTCCCACTTCCCCTTTCGCCAACGAAGCCTTATGCGTCGCCTCCATCTTCTCCGCAGTCCGCTTGTTTGATTGCTTCGTGCTCTCCCGGATGGGCTCCCCGTTCCAGTTAAACTTGTACCACCAGACCCGGCCCCGCCTGTAAACCGACATGCTTACACTTCCGCCTTTCCCGGTTCCTCTTTTGAGAATCCGATTTCTGCCGCCGGTCGAGCCAGCCTCCAGCGCTGCCCGCATTTTGACAACCCGCTTTTGAAACTCGCGAATAGCGACATTGGGCCACCATTCCACCGGCAAGCGGAAACCCCCACCAAGGACCCAATGCTATGCGCCGCGTTGGAAGGGTGCGTTCTGGAAACTGGAAACCCCTTTTGCGATACCCTAAGTAGCGAAGCCGCACAGCTATTCCATCCCTACGGCTGCCTTCGCACGAAGGACCCGAGCGCCGCGTCATTGTTTCCGGTCCCCTTCATCTTCGAGTTCCCGCCTCAGTTGCTCCTGCCGCTCCGCCGTCAACTTCTCTGCCTCGGCCTTCAGTTCTGCCACCTTCCGCTCAAACCATGCCCGATCTTTGCGCATCGGCATCTTTGGCTGACGTGGCCTGCTCGTTGGCTTGCGTCTTGTCATGTAACCGTCCCGTTGAATGACAATGCCACACTCGGTACTTCACATTCGGGTCAGGAGTTCCCTCTTCTTCCCCTGAAACTCCTCTTCGGTCAGGAGTCCCTGTACCTTTAGTTCCGCGAGTTTGGCAATCTGGGATGGCACGTCGCTCCCTTGAATGCTACCCGGTTGGGCGTCCGCTGCGGTCCTCCGCTTATATTCACTGCGCTTGACTAGATAAGCTGGGAAAGCAACGATCCAAAGTAGTAAACACGATAGAAACCACCCCACGCGACCCATATCAAAGAAGCCCTTAATCTTGCCCTTCTTCACGCCGATGCTCTTCGAGTCGAAAAGCACCCAGAGGCTTGTTCCAAATACTAGTACAGCAATCAGTTCGAACATTTGCATTTCTCCTTCTGGCTAATTCTATGCCGCTCGGAGCGCTTCCGCCACATACTGAAACCGCCAAGCGGTTCCTCGCCGGGTGGTGAAGCCCTGCTGGTTCAGTTGTTCCGCAATCTGCCGGGTGGTGTAGCCCGCCGCCTTCAGTTCCCGGATGCGGGCCAGGATGCCTTGCTCCGCCGGGTCCGCCTCTAGGTGTATGCCGTCCGGTGCCAGTCGACAGCCGAAGGGAACCGTCCCCACTCGCTCACCGTTCGCCCGCTTGTGATGCATGGCATCCCGGGTCCGCTCCCCGATGGCTTCCCGCTCCCACTGCGAAACCGCCGTCATGATATTGAGCACCAACCGACCCGCCGCCGTCCCGGTGTCCAGCGATTCGGCCACGCTGACCAGGGACACGCCGCGCCGGGTGAACCGCTCCAGCAGTTCGGCCAGGTCCTTCACGCTCCGGGTGAGCCGGTCCAGCTTCGCGATGATGACCGCGTCCACGGCGCCGGCATCCACCAGAGAGAGAAGCCGCGCCATGCCCGGACGGTTCAGCGACTTTGCGGATTCGCCCGCGTCAATGATGACCTCCGCCAATTCCGCGCCTTGCACCACCGCCATAGCCCGGACCTTCTCCGATTGCGCTTCGAGGGAAACGCCAAAATCCGCCTGCTTCTCTGTGCTCACCCTGACGTAGCCGATGGCTTTCACATCCTGATTATAGCTAAGACCCCCTGTTAGAGCAAGCGAAATCTTGCCATTTTCTAAGACCCGGTCTAAGATTGATACATGGCCAGGAAAAAGCTACCGCCGGAAGTCTTGGAGTTCTTCCGCAAGCAAGGCGCAAAGGGTGGCAAAATTGGCGGAAGTGCAGGCGGCAAGAAAGCTGCCGCCTCCATGACGCCTGAGGAACGCTCCGAACGTGCCCGTAAGGCCGCCGCCGCACGCAAAGCCAAGCGGAAGAAGCCCACGGCTACCACGGGTTCCCGCCGTCAATCTGGGAGTTCCACCGCAGATTGAGCACCTCCCAAATCCTCACGAATTGCGCACGCGCTTCCCGCTCGATCTTCAGAGCCGGGTGAACATGAACCGCGCCGGTGGTGGTGGTCTTCGAGATCATGCCTTCGGCCTGAATGATGCGCCGCGCTTCGTCCGCCCTGTCCAGGGCTTCGAGTCCGGCCTGAAACAACGTCCGGCGTTCAATGCTCTTTGCTTCATCGGGTCCCACTTTCCGCCAAAGATCCTTTGACCGTTCGGACAGATGGTCTGGTGGATCGGGAAAAACCTCGTGCTGCCGTTTATTTGTCTTCATGGTTCCTCTTTTTAGACTTTTAAT
The DNA here is from genome assembly GCA_020847495.1 of Candidatus Hydrogenedentota bacterium. Lineage (GTDB taxonomy): Bacteria > Hydrogenedentota > Hydrogenedentia > Hydrogenedentales > SLHB01 > JAHDWY01. The sequence continues at coordinate 4,719 of JADLCA010000075.1, forward strand.
GTTTGGGTACCCGGCTACCTAAACCTGCGGGCACGCACACGGTGTTCGGCGCACGGTCCTTGCTCAGGGTTGCTAGCGATTGCGATGACCCCTCCCCCCTCGCCAGGCTTCGCAGAATTGCCCGCTGCTGTGCCATAATTGCCGCGTATGCATTCGCAGAGCCGTCGGAGGTCCTGAGGTATCCCCGCCGTCGGGAAGCCCGCCATAGCACTTCTTCCCCTTGTTTCTCAAGCATTACCGCCTGCCTTCCGTTCGCCGTGCCGGACGGTTGTCGCCGTGATGCGGCCCGGTTGCCCGATGACGCCTTGCTCTTGAAAGAGCCGATTCAGCGCCGCCGCCTTCCATTCCGCCCACGGTGCTGCCGGGGTGTTGAGCGCTTCTATCCCGGGAGATTCCTTGGAAGTGGCACCTTCAAAACCTACAAAACCGGGTTTTGATGGTTTTGTAGGTTCGCTCTCCGCTGTTTCTGCCAACATTCGCGCCTTTGGCTTCCAGTCCATCCAGCGGCTTCGGGTTGACGCATGAGTGCTCATCCCCACACCCCCGGATTCACTTCGTACCGATTGGACGGGCGCCCGCCGAAAGGTCCCGATTCGGTGGACAGGTCCCGGACCCATCCGGCATCCTGAAGCACTTCAGCCGCCTGCTTGACGGCTTCTGGCGAGTCCAGGCCGCTCCACCCCTTCAGGTACACATCCCGGCAAGAGAAGAAGCGATCCGCCCCAACCTTCCGGTGTTTGATCTTCTCCGCTAGTTCGCGCGCGGCCCGCAGTTGCGGAGTGACGACGCACGAGTAGACCCGTCGGGCGTGAGACTCCAGGTAATCGCACCATGCCGCCGCCTGTTGCGCGTGACGAAGCGATACCGTATCAGTGCCCCCGCCGCAGGTTTCTGCCACATGGAACAGAAGCGCCAAGCTCGGCATGAGACTGCGATACTTGCTCAAGTGAGAAATCAGCGCCGGGTGGAGTTCATCCCCGCGAATCTTCGCTTCGAGTTCCGCAAGCCATTCAATGAAAAGTCTCTGTGCATCCCAAGCGAAATGGAACCGCTCCGGGTCTTCCGCGTCCACCTCCACTAGCCTGCGGAAGACTCGCATGGCCTGTTGCTCCGATACCGCATCGGGCGCCCGGTCCACATACTTCCAATCGGGCGCCGTGTCCGGCCACACCAGCATTTGAAACCGCTGAATGAGTCCGTCATTGCTCGGACCGTCTTCGAGTGCATCTACCAGATAGGAACGGAGCCGGCCCGGTTGGATGCCGCCCAACATGGACATGCAGCAGGCCTCAACATGAATAGTGCCGCGCCCGATGCGGTCTATGGTGTGGCCGGTGTCGCCGTTCCAGGCTTGCAGGCAGAAGGCGCGTTCACCCTCGCGGCCAGCGCGGTCCAGTTGGCTCCACCATCCGGTCAGTTCATCCCGGATGACCAGGATGCCCGCCGGATTCTCGCTCATGGTCTGGTGAAGCGCCTCGAAGGTCGCATCGTTCACGATCAACCGTCGCAATTTCGGTTCTTCCGGTTCGTCTTCCGGTCGGTCGGGCGCCGCGTTCCCCTTCTTCGATGCCGCCTTGTATTGTTCTTTCCAAGCCGCGCGCCGAAGCTCGTGTTCCTCTTTCGCTCGCGCGTAATCCTTCAGCGCCTCTTCGTGTTCATGCCGCCATTCCGTCTGAATCTGATTGAGCGGACGGGTTGCCGCCTGAATGACAGGGGACTTCATGAATCCCGGCGGAGCGATAATGCCGCCACAAAGGTTCGGAACAATCACCCATCCGGTATCGTTCGCTTTGGGCTGAATTACGGCCCGCCGGTTTACTGCGCCGGCAAGACAGAGCACCATCACCACCGCCGGGTAGTCCATCGGGACTTGCATACGTTCCGTCACGTCCGCCACCAGGGGACGGAAGGAATCCGGGAGAAGGTCTTCGGAGAAGGCTTCCACGGTCGGAAGCTCGGTTTGTATCGGTTCCGGTTTCGGCCAATCGTCCGCCGCTTCCGCGCGCGCCGGGTGCTGCGCTTCTTTGTCCGTCAGTCCCCACCGTGCCCGCAGCTCGGAGAGCACCGCCGTGTTCATCACCGGCGCCGCTTCGGTCAGTTCTCGGAACCGCTCGAAGGTGCCGCCCGCTTCCCGCCAGTCGGTAACGTCACCGCTCGCCGGCAAGTCTGGAAGCTCCAGGATACGGACGGAAGCCGCCGCGCTCAACAGGGCTGCCGCCACTGCCGCCGCGTGCTTCCGGCCCGGTTCGTCATTGTCCGGGAGGATGACGATATGCCGGTCCCGGAAGTACGCCGTCCATTCCGCGTACAGCGCACTGTTGCTGGACCCGCCCGGATTGCAGGATGCCACCAGCTTCCACTCTTCCAAGGTGTGAACGTCCTTTTCCCCCTCGGGAAGATAGACGGTTTCCGCCTTGAGCACTTCGGGTAGACGGTAGGGGACGCGCGGGCAATCACGGAAGCGGTATTCGGAGCCGTCACAGTCGCTATGGTCCGCCGCACGCTTCCAGGTGGGCTTTCCGGTGACGCGCGCCGCCCTCTTGTCCGGCAAGTACTTGCCCGCATCCAGCCCCACCACAGTGCCGCCATTCTGCACTCCGCCGGTCCGCCCCGGGTCCGTGGTGCCCGCCGCCTCAACTCCGCTCGGGCGGACCTGAATGAAGGTCTTCATCCCGTCCGCCTTCTGGTACCGGATAACCTCGAAGAGAACGCTTCCGTCCCGGTCCACATACGGATAGCGCGTGATTTCCCGCCACCCGCCCCCCGTAATGGTGGGTTTCGTTGGTTGTGTAGGTGTCGCGTCCGCCGAATTTCGATTTGTGCCGGTGCCATAGTGCGGGTGTTCGGGCTCAGTTCGCCCAACCAGCCGGAAGACTTCGGCCTTTACCGTTTTGAAGTCCGCGCCGGTTAGGGCCTCTTCGAGTGCGAAAATGTCTCCACCGCGTCCACAGACCGAATGGCAAAACCACCACCCGGTTTTCGTATCCACCGCGAAGTTGTCATCCTTGCCTCTGTGGATCGGACACGGCCCGCGCCGCTCCCCGCCGTGCACCTGCTTCAGCTTTGGAACGCGCGCCGCATAGTAGTTGAAGATTTCGCCCGGATTCAAGAGGATGGGCGAATCCGCCATTTAACGTTCCTCCTGGTGCCCGCCGCCCGACGGACGGGATTCGATCCAATCCGAGAGGTCTTCGGGCTTGTACCGGACGGCTGCCCCGATCTTCAGGTACTTCGGTCCCCGCCGAAGAAGCCGCCACCGCCGCACGGACGCCACCGACAAGCCGGTGATCCGCGCTACGTCATGCTCGTTCAGGAGTGAATTCACAGTTTTATCTGTAGTTGCCATTTGATCCTTTCTGGGTGGCTGTTTTGCCTATCCACGAGAAGAATCAAGCACCACGCATAGCGTGGGGCAATGCGGGGAAACGCGCGGGGAGGCGTGGCCTTGCGTGGAAATTTACTTCAGATGCGGCTTTTCAGCGAGAATTCGAGCGAAGCGCTCCTCGGCGGTCCGGTTTGGGTTCTTGTGGTCGTTCCGTTCCCAGCGCTCAAACTCGGTTCGGCTCTTGTACCGAGCCATTCTCCAGATATCCGATCGGGTTATCCGTCGTCCGGTCTTGACGAAAACCTCCTCGATGTAGGCGTCCACCGCTGCACGCCGGTCGGACCTCTCGCGTGGCTTCGGTCCAGGATTAAGGGTAGTCACCCCTCCCAATGGCTGAAAGGAAACCGTCAGATCTGCCGGCACCGTCATGGGCGGCACGACACTCGGAACGGCAGGTCCAGGGACGCTCTCTGCAAAGACCCGGTTCGTGATCGGAACGGGCTGGCGCCGGTGGCGCGGCTCAACCGGCTTGCCCTTGTCCGCTTCGGTGGGCGCCTCCCACAGTTCTCGAGCCCGGTGCCGGAGACAGGACCCCAACCTCTCCCGGAAGCCGGGACCGTTCGTTCGAAAGCGGAGGTGGAACAAGTACTTCGGCCAAAAAACCAGATCAAGGCGGTTGACGGTTGTTTCTTCATGCTCGAAGTACCATGCAAAGCTTAGATCCACATAGATCTCCCAATCGCCGGACAGCGGCAAGAACTTCTTCATGCGTTCAACACTCACCTGCTCCTCGGTGAAGTCCGCTGTTGAAGTTGGGCAAATCGTTTTAGCTACTTCGGCACAGATGTCGGACCACCCAAAACTGCGAGCTTCATCATTCGCCGGTGAGGCACCGCCCCGTCCGGCGACCCATGCCGCCCAGCGGGAACGAAGCTTCCGCTCCGCATGCTTCTGGAAAGCCGGATACAAATCCGACGCTTGATGTGTGTGAAGCCCCTGCGTAAGATCCCATCGACACTTCTGGTTGATGGCATGCCAATACTCCGAGAGTTCGTTGAAGAGCTCAGCGTCGAAATCCGGACGGGCCGCCAAAATTCCTGTAGGGGTTTCCCCTCGTCGTACAAAAGAAGACATCGCTCCCTCTGCGGCTCCTGATTAGAGTAGCCGCCAACCGGCAGGGTCCCGGCTTTTCGCCTCGCGATGGCTAGGCGGCTGAAGACAGCGTACCACAGGGTCTAAAACTCGTGATATATAATTGCCCGTGGCGCCACAATCAACCAGGAGAACGCACATGCCCGCAGTTCCCAAAAGGGTGCACGACTCCTCGCAGGCTGGGCGAACGTGCCCTGCTAAGGAGAAAGGAACGATGCAGATGGGGACAGCGCACTCGTCGGTCTTTACCACAAGGAAGCGATTCGTCCAGCCAGTTCTGACAGTTGCGGTGCTACTGGTGTGCATGGCTTCATCCCTGCCTGCTGACGTAACGGCCACCCTTTCCAGCAGTTCGCTGGAGTTCAAGATGCTCTCTGGACAATGGCCGGAGTCCCAAAGGGTGAATATTACCTTCTCCGTCAACTACGACAACGACAGTACGTTCCGCGTGCACTCGCCACCCGAATGGTTGCAGTTGACGCACGGGCTCGGTCTGCCTGCGTATAGTTGGATCCTCACCCAGCCCTACTACATCGACGTTCGGCCGCGTGGTGATAAGCTGAGCACAGCAGGAGAGTACCGCACAAAGATCATTGTCGAGTTGGGTAGCGGCAAGCTGTACGACATCGCGGTCTCCGTTATCGTAGCGACGCCTCCACCCACACCGCTGCGACCCGAAATCAAGGCGATCACCAACGCAGCATATTTTGCAGTTGCTGGCTTTGCGCCGAATTCGCTGATGACGATTTACGGTGAACGGCTTGCGGAATCAGTCATCTCTGCGGAAATGCTTCCCTTGCCGAAGAAGTTGAGGGATACGGAAGTGTTTTTCTGTCGTCGAACCGGATCGGGAAGAAGTTGTAGCGCCATGGACTTGGTTTTTGTCAGCCCCACCCAGATCAACTTCTTGCTCAAGTACTCCTACATTGACGCTGCACCTGCGGGAATTGCAGTCGTAAATCGCGGACTCTGGGATTCAGCAGCGGCCCTATCGTCATCCTCCTTCACGCCAATCTCTCTGAACTGGATCTCACCGGGCGTATTCGCGGCGGGGTATGATTGCCCGCTGAACGGCAGAGACGTGCCCTGCGAGTTCACCCAGGCGCGGATGGATGGAGGCCAGGTCTTGAGAGGCACGATTACCGACTCAGATTATCGACTGATCACCTCCAACAACCCGGCGAAGCCCGGAGGTATTTACGTGGCGTGGCTAACTGGGCTCGGTAATGATGGTCGAGTGGACGACATAAAGGAGCGGCTTGCCGGATTGCGCCTGCGGATCGGTCTTCGTCCCCCTGAGGAAGATCTGGGCTCGGTCGCTGACGCGGTTTTGATGTACGCTGGCGCGTCCCGTGATTTCCCAGGACTCTATCAGATCAACTTCCAGATCCCGCCTGCGGTCGGTTGGGCATCGGGCGCCTGTGTGTCAGGCAGCGCGGAGATTTGGCTCACACTCTTCGGGTACACGATTTCATACGGCATCCCGGTGCCGCTCCGGGCATCGGCGGAAGGCGAGGGTTGCCGGTAGCCCATTCGCCTGGCTGTGCCCAATTCTGTGCCTATCCCATGCCTAGAAGCATTGCCCTTGGTTGCGAGTGTCCCCCGATCGCAGCATCGGAAGCCACTGAAAAATAAGCGCCTTTAGCAAGCGATCTCAATCAGTGGGCACGCTTGTAAGTCTTTGCTTTTTCATCGCTTCTTGCCTTACAAGCAGGAGGTCCGCGGTTCGAGCCCGCGACCGCCCACCACTGGAATCAATCAAAAACGAAAAAGGCCAGCCGCCGGACTGGCCAACGTGACGCGCATTGTGACGCAACCGCTCGAATACCGGTCCGGGACCGAGCCTTCAGCTCACCGTGGGCGGCGTCGCAGTGGGTCGGATCTTGGGCCGCCTTCATCAGACCGCCGGACAACTTCTCGGCCGCTTCACGCTTGGCTGCCACGCGCACATGGCTGTCGTGCTCCATCATCCGCCTTGAAGCCGTGCGCCAACTCTTCAGTGGCCTCTTTGGATCTACCTGTCCTTACTGCAGGCCAGAAGCACGCAATGGTCCGGCTGGGTTGAATTCTCGATCAGGGCTCTCTCGCGCAACCGGGCAAGGGCAGTGGTGGCGTCCGCGGCCGGTGGGCGGAGACTGGCGGAGCAGGTTCTCGAGGTAGAGCCGGCTGCTGCGGAACTGCGGCGAGACGTTCGGGACCAGGTCAGTCTCGGCCGGATCGAGGACGGTGAGACTCTTGCCTCCGGCCTTGGAGAGGAAGCGAACCTCTTTGTGGCGGGCGATCTCGGAAACCCCGACAACCTAGACCGGTTGCCTCCGGTTCCGGTCCGATCCACCCGTTTTACGATCCACTCGGCGCCCCGGATGAGCACCCTCGCTCCGGGGCCGATGGCGCTGGCAGCCGCGATGGCAAAGCCTCCTGGAGAACCGGACGCCGCAGCCGCGCGCCGGTCAAGGTTACAGGAGTATCACAAGCGGGGGCGGAAGACGAATGACCCTGGCTTCACGCTCACGCCGGGTGTCCGCGCCCCGTGCGATAGTGCTCCACGTCAGACGACGTCAGCCTTGAGGTCCACGAGGAGTTTCCGTAACAGCGATCTGTGGCAGTGATCTTCGTCCCGGCAGTAACAGCCGACCGATAAGTTCGTACGGTGTGACAGTTCCGCCAGCAGCGCCAGTTCGCGTGTGCGATCCGGTGCGCTCATCTCCTTCAGGAACTTCCGCCGGAAGGCCGCACGTCCCCGGTCTCCTTGCGCTCCCAGCCCTTGCCGCAGCAGTTCGGCGCTGGGTGACAGATTGGGGAACCAGAGGTCAAAGTAGTTGCGCCAATCGGCCTTCGGGACGCCGCGCGGGGGCCGCCGCACCGTTCCGAGCCGTAGACCCTCGTTGCGCCTTCGGGGCGAGCCGAGTTGGACAATGAAGATGGCCATAGGTTACCGGCCAGTATCCCACCAGACTTAGAACCGTGCACGGTCGAATTTCCACCCAAGCATCGGCCGACCGGAAGCCCAGGCTCCCCAAGCTGACGAGCCAGAACCGCGCCCGGGCGGAAGGGCCTCTCTGTCAGATCGAATATGGCAGACTTCTAAGAGCTTGGCCAACTCGGATCGATGCTCAGCTCTCAATTTCAATCCGGTCTGCCAGGAATCTCTTCTCGCCCCCGCATGCGAAGTACACCGTAACCTTTGCCGCCTCTCCTTGCTCGTCCCGCTTGACCAGAAAGCCGGTGCCGAATTTCGGATGACGCACGAGAGGCCCTCGTTCCCTCGGGCCCTGGACCTCCTCACACTCGAATGTTGTCCCTGTCCAGGTGATGAGATTGCCAAGCCCCCGCCGCCGCGTTACCGAGCTGCAGACATGCGACCGAAAGTAACGCTGACCTTCAAGTGACCCTGAATCATCCCATTGCCTGCCCGAGAAACTGTTGGGATGGTCGTGGCCGTGGAGAATTAGCAGCGGGCGGGACTTGACAATCGAATACCAACGACCGAGTAGGTTCTCGTGGGGCTGCCAGTGCATCAACAATATGACCGCTCGCGTGTCTCCCCGGCGAAGATCACGGAGAGCATTGCTCGCATCACCGCACCCATCAAGCCCGAGAAATGCCAAATCCTCCAGCCTTTCACTCCAGGGGGTGTTGCAGCGCCAGGTAGGAAGAAGGTCAAAGGTATGGGGGCGGTCATGATTCCCGGGAACCGCCAACTTGAGCTTATGAGGCCACTCATCCCACTGGGACGGCAGCTGATCACACCCCAACGAAACGCAATCGCCGGTATGCGCCACCACGTCGCAGTCAGGGAGGAGCGCCGCCAGATTCGCAAGGCGCTGCATGCTCTCGCGTTCAGCGTGCGAATCGGAGATGTGGAGTATGCGAACCATGGCAGAAAACGACCTCATGATATCATCGGCCGCCGTTGCTCGAGACCTACGCCAGCCGCAGACAGCTTACAGAACAGAGGTTGGTGTCTTGACTGCGGGCCGGGGAGTCTGTAATGCTGTCAGTGGCATCAGGAGTCGGTCCTGTAAGGATTGCAACAACCGAGCCCGAGACGGCCACGGTGCTTGGAGGGATGGTCGGTCCCCCGATGTGCAGACGCATACGTCTGAAACAAGCGTCTCCAGCCCCGCCTTCCGGTGCATCACTCAGGAGAGCCATGTCTTCACGCCCTTTCGGAGGTTATCCTTATCTTGTTGTTCGGGTGTCCCCAGGCTTTTATCATCTTTCCGTTCTTCCATCCGATCTAAGCGTTGGCAATCTGAAGGAAGTCGCTCGCTGGCAAGCCGGCATGAACAAGTTCTCATGCTGTCTGGTTCTGAACGAAGGAAGCTCTATCTATTTCGAGCCAGACGGGAGCGAGCATTGCCAAACCGAAATCCCGGGCGGCGGCATAGTTGTGACTGGCAAACTGCAGCTGGTCCGGCGTTTTCCACAGACCGAGGACTCCGCGCGCCGCCAGGGTGAACTCGATGCGTTCATCAAAGCACGCCGGCAGACGGGCTACGCGATGGGTGACCTGAAGAAGGGAGGGCGCCAGGCCAGCGCGGAAGAGCTGGTTCGGCTTGCCGGGAAGCAACCCGGCGGTATCCCGGTGGGCCTGACGCGGTGCGGCACCTGCGGTCAATGGCGGGGTGAGTGCCTCGATCCAAACCCAGATCTCCCGCTGCGGGTGGTGACGGTCCACTGCCGCTGCCAAAACGACACTTTGTGTGCAAGCTGCGGTAAGCCGCTGCGCGAGGAGAGGGTCAATGGCAATTCCTATTCCGAGCGGGACGGCCACGTCTGGCACCTTCCTGGGTTTTGCGCCTTTGAGCATGAATGCCCGAAGAAAGAACAGCCCAGGAGCGCCCCCATCCCGCGGCCGGCGCCTCGTCGGCAGAAACGGCAGCCCAGGGGGAGGAGAATCTACGTGGGCTCTACGGAAGTGTGGGGCAGCATGGCGACCTGGCATGTCGATTACTGGATCCAGCAATGCGGGTCTCAGTGGATGGTGCACTACAAGGGTGAAGAAAACGCGCGCTTTGATGACGGTCCTACAGATGCGAAGGGAATTGTGGAGGCATTCGAGGAACACGGCTACGACATCGAGGAGTTCCTGGGCCAGTTGCGTGACGTGGATGAAGCAGCCGTCAAGGAACTGGCCAAAGAGATGACGGCGCTGCTCGCAAAGCCAGCCGACCAAACAGGAGAGAAGGCCCGATGACAACGAGGAGAGGGACATTCGGGGCACTCACGGTGGCGCAAGAGGGCGAGGAGTTTTGCATCCTCCACACCGGGAGGCCGGTGGCGACTCCGATGGGAAACCCGACACGGACGGGTATTCGGACCCTGGCAGTCGAAGTAGCGGAGGACTTGGCGCGGCAAGGCCCTGACCCAGGGGCAGGCGTCAACATGTACACGTGTCTCTGTTCGTTTCTGGATTTCGGCCCCATTGCAGATAAGAAGGGGCTGATCATGAATGCCTTTTCGGCAATTCCCGACCATCCCGTCGTGCACACTTCCGCGGACGCGGAGATCGTTCTTGCCCAGATGGCCGCATATCGTCAACCCCACTTTGAAGAGAACGGACTCCGGCAGATGGATGTTGATGAGCCGATAGCATGGACTGCCGGAGAGATGTCATCGTGGTGTGTGCGGAATACGTCGCAATGGGCGTGATGTGCGCCGTCCCGGCATCGTCGGTTGAAACGAGATTATGAGCACCTGTCGAGGATGCGGCCAGGAGATAACCTTCCGATATATCAACGGGGTTTGCACCCCCATTCACCTGGAAGGCTACTGCACAGGACGCTCTCCGTATGCTGACAAGAGTCTTCGACCTGCCATTCGCACCCGCTGTCCATTGTGCCGGTCAGAGGTGTTTCTGGTACATCACAATGGAGGGAAGGTCTGGATCGATGAACTTGGACCGCCTTGGCCCAAGCATGGGTGCTTCACAGAGCAGCCCCACTGCCACAGGCCGACGAGCACAGGTCTTCCGCAGCCGGCCGCCTCACAGCCGGCGCAGTGGACCAGCAGAGGCAAGTTGCCGGACCGTGGCTGGCGAACATGTGATCATTGCCAAGCATTCGTACAATTGGACAAGTACGCCGACCACGTAAGAGCTTCGCACACTGATTCACGGCCCAAAGAGAAGCGTGGAGAGGGAGTGCAGTCGGTCAAGTTGCTTGGACCGCCTGTTGTCGCGAAAGGACAATCGAAAACTCGCGGCCCGCATCCCAGGCGGCCAGCCGTTAAGCCCTCCGAAGAAGTTCGTGCAGAGAGATTAGCCAGCATTGCCGCTCATCTCGACAAACGGACATGGCGGCAGTGCGAGTTCTGTTCGTCGTTTGTAAAAGTGGCCAGATATCAGCGACACATAAACGGGCGGTGTCCGAAACGAACATTGGCAACTGAGAATCCTGCCGCATGGGAATGCAAGCGAACGGAAAGCCCCCGAGCTGTGCCCAGTGGGCTCGTGTGATGTGCGGCCGTGGTTGGGCATTGAAGGAGTGGCAACGCCGCTTCGATCAACTTCATCTTGAGTTGTCTGTACCTTCTGTCGATGCAACCGCGATAAATGCGTGGCGAACCTTGTGCTGCACCAATTGATATATTTCTGCGGTTTCGATACCGAAAGGTGCAAGCAATGCCCATGCTTGGGCTATCCTTTTCAGCATGGTGTGCTCCTCTACAGAGTATTGGCGGGCGTGCGCTTGACTGGCTGCCTCGGTCAGGTCTGCAAGGTCTCCCTCGGTGACGAGCAGCGGCTTCAGCACCGAAGCCGCCTGACGAATCCGCTTTTCACGTAGACCGGCCGGGATGACAGGAGCCAACTCCGGAAGGGCGTCCGCTGCAGCCAAGCAAAGTTGTCCGTAATTCTCCACAAAGAGCCGGCCTTCGCGAACCCTCAAATTGACCGGATCCCGATCATGCAGACGCCGCGCGAGGACGCGCACCCAACCTGCTGAGACACGCACAACCTCGGGCCATTCCCCGGAGGCCGCTATGTGTTCGGTACTCCCCGCCCAAGCTAGAATCAGCTCGCCTGCTTCGAAAGCGACAGCAGCCGGCTCTGAAGACCTTTTCCCGGTGCGCGCCAGGCGCCGCAACGCGACCCGAAAAGGCTCGCGGGCGACGGTGAGGTGAGGCTCGTTCACAAGCATTTTCTCGGTCTCTGCTCCGGAAAGGAAGTATCCTCGCACCCGAGGCAACGACGGTATGCTTGCGAACGCGGTCGGCTCGATCCGTGTCGCGTGAACGTCATTCTACTGCAATCGACAACACGCATGCTTGTGCTTCCGGCCTTCGGGCCTTCGCACCGGCGTGTCCTCGCTGACGTTCACCGGGATTGGCGCCAGCCAGCGCAGGACGAACTTGCGCTCGGGCGGGAGCTTTTGGTCCGGCCTCGGCCTGAGCCCGGTCCAACACGGAGGCGACAAAATCACTCTGGTCGACGCTATTGGGCCTGAGTGTGTCCCGGTGGGCCCCAAAACACATTGCCGATGCAACTTATCAGCAGGAGGTCCGCGGTTCGAGCCCGCGACCGCCCACCACTTGTTCTCCGCTCCCTCCGCGACGCACCTGTCCTCGAATCCTCACCTCCCGGCGCCCGCCAGTAGTTCCTTCATCGGGATTCGTTCAAACACCAGGTCGGCCCGGCTGCCTTCATACACGATGCCGATGTGCTCGTCATCCACCCTGGAGATGCTGGGGTAGCCGCGCCCGCGGCCTTCGTCCAGCAGCAGGTGCAGCTTGTCCGGCCAGCTCCGGCCGTCGTCCAGGCTCACCTGGATGGTGTGGTGCGTGCGGCCCTTCTGATTGCGCGGGTTGGCGAACAGCAGCACGGGGC
>JADLCA010000076.1 GCA_020847495.1 Candidatus Hydrogenedentota bacterium
TAGTTAAACTACTAGATATCAGCATACGAGAAAAACCACCCTTTTGCAAGTAAGAATGGAGACCACCCCCAAAAATCGTGCAGAATTATCTAGTCAAACGCCAAACTCCAGGGGCGGGATTTGTTCCCGCCCGCTTCTCTTTATGATCGTGAGCTCGCCGGCAACAAACACGGGATTCGCATAAATGCCATGACTACCGGGAGCGCCGGCATCCCTGCCGGCTCTTGAACAAGCCACGAGTGATACCTGCCCCTTTAAGAAGGCGGGAAAAAATCCCGCCCCACGAAGAGGGTTTCCTGGGCTCTGAGTGAGTGTAACGCCTGCCTCTCCCATCGGTAGGGTTGGATGGAATGTTGTGTGTCGCAGGGTGCACGTGCGGGTTGGGATACGTGGAGTATCAGCCGTGAAACGTTTGACGAATCTGACCAAGAAGCCAAAGCTGTTCATCTCGGAATTGGAGCGGCCCGCGGCGGCCGCCAAGGGCGGCAAAGTCACCACGCTCGCGGTCGGCGAGGAAACCTGGTGGAAGGGTGATGTCACCACCATGGCCGTAGGTGAAGAGGCCTGAGCCCGGCGCCTGAATCCAAGCGGGTCCTGATCTTTGGCGCGGCGGACGACCCCCAAGTCGTCCGTGTGTCGTCTGCTGTCAGGAGAGCGGGGGGCAGCGTTTGCCTGTGCGACACGCAGGCGTTTCCGGGCCGCACGCGCATCTCGTTTGACGGCGCGCGCGTAACGCTCGACGGGCGGCGGCTTCCCGCGAACATCGTGTCCGCCTATGTGCGGTCGCTTGGGGTGAACATTCGCGCGCCGGAATTCGCGCGCGATCTCAAGATGCGCCCGCACGGCTTACTCGCCCAGTTGGACGAATGTGGAGCGCTGCTCACTTCGCTCTTGCTGTGTCTGCGCGAACACGGCATCCCTCTCGTGAACGGTCCCGAGGCAAACTCCCAGCACAGCCGCAAACCGTACCAGCTCCAACTGCTGCGTGACGCAGGGCTGCCCGTGCCGCGTTTTCTGGCCAGCAATGACCCGAAGTCGGTCAAGGACTTCGTGCGCACAGTTCGACGTGCCGTATACAAGCCCCTGGCCGGAGGCGCGACCGTGCACGAGGTCTTGCGCAAAGACCTGACGCGCGAGCGACTCGCTTCACTCTCGGTGGCGCCGGTGCTCTTCCAGGAACTGGTGGAAGGCGTGTCCGTGCGCGTCTACGTCGTGGGCGGAAAAGCTGTTGCCGCAGGCGAAATCCATTCCACCGAACTCGACTATCGCCGGCACGAAGACAAGGTGGTTGCGACAACGCTATCTGCAGTGGAGCGCCGCGCGGCGGTCAAGGCGGCCAAGGTGTGCGGCATGCGATTCTCCGGCGTGGACCTCATCCGGACGCGCCGCGGCTTTGTTGTCCTTGAATGCAATCCCTCCCCCATGTTCGCCGTGTTCGAGGAGAAGACCGGCCTCGACGTGGCGGGCCCGCTCGCAGCCTTTCTGATGGCGCCACGGTAGAGAGCGGGTCAGGGACAGACCCCGTGTTTCGCTGCCGAGAGATAGGAATCTCGGCGCGCAGAGCCTGCGCGAAAGACGGGGTCAGTCCCATTCAACCGCCAAACCGTCGCGCGCGTCACTCCTGGTAGATGATGGGGGCGTGCACGGGGTCGTCGAGGTGTTGCGTGTAGTACTCGTGGCGCGCGACCTTGGCGCGGTCGGTGCGCAGGTGCAGCGCGAAGCTGCGGCGGGGATACGGTTCGAGGTTGGGGCCGCTCGCGTGGAACGTCAGACAATGGTGAAAACTCGCGGCGCCGGGAGCCAGAGGCAGAGCCTCCTCTTCCCAGCGTTGTCCCTGCGGGACTTTGAGGGTGCGGCGATGGGTCTCGTGGTCGGTTTCGAAGAAGTCGCCGCCTTCACATAGCCCCCAGCGGTGCGAGCCACTCACGAACCGGATGGGGCCCGAGTTCAGGGTCACGTCGCTGAGCGCGATCCACGCGGTGAGCAGACCTTCGGTGCCTTCCCAATATGGCCAGTACATCTTGTCCTGATGCCAGCCGACATGGCCGGAAGCCTTGCCGCCGGGCGGTTTGATCAGGAGTTGCACGGCGAAGATCTGCACCATTCTTGCGCCCACCAGTGACGCGGCCCAGCGCCCTATCTCGGGACGCATGATGAAACTGAGGATCGTGTCATCGCACAGGTGGGGCTGGTCCACCTTGCGGATCTTCTCCGGTGCGTCGCCGGGCGAGAAGTGCAGGGCGTGCGGTGGCCGCCCGGTTTCGTATTCACCGTCCACGACGGCGTCCATATGATCGATCACCGTGGCGATCGTGTCCGCATCGGCCACTGGCGGCACCGCGCAATAGCCGTTCTCCTGGTACTGCTCGACGATGAGGCTTGTCGTTTCAGTCGTCATGAAAGGTCCTTTGCGGGCTTCCGAATCAAGACACAGGCGAGGGCGCCTGTGCCACACGCGCTTGCCTTGCATGCCGGTGTATTTCCTCTCGTTCAGTCCTTGGAGTACCCCAAGTTCCTATCAGTTCCCGTTACCTGCGCATTGGAGATAGACGTGTGGCACAGGCGACTTCGCCTGTGTCTTCAGTCTTGATCCAACGGGAAACTCTATCGGTACACAGATGAATCAGGTTGCGTTCCTTGCAGCGAGAACGCGGGCCACATCCTACTCAGGAAGTGGGGGTAGTCTTCAAATCGGCCTTGGGCAGCCCGTTTCCGGCGGCGCGGAAGAGCTGCCGCAGCATCCAATCGCTGCTGCCCGCGATGTGGGTGGCGAGGATCGTCGCCTTCACGGAGCGGCGGGATATCTTGACTTCCCGGCCCGACGCGAAATCGGGGTTCGCGTGAATCTTGCGCAGCGTCAGCACCGCCATGAACAGCGCCCAGAGGCAGAACCGGCGGATGCCCATTTCGGAAGTGGGGATCAGAAGTGTGTACGCGAGGGCGTTGTCGAGGTGGGCATGAGCGATGCCCACCAGCTCGCGCAGTCCCGCGCGAAAGGCGGGATCGCTTTGCCCAGGCCGGAGCGCGCTAAGGTCGAAGCCGTGCCGCTCGAAGACGCTTTGCGGCAACCACACGACGTTGCGCGCCTTGTCGTCCCAGATGTCTTTCAGGATGTTGGTCATCTGCAGACCCTGGCCGAAGGAAACGGCGAGGCGCTCCAGGCCTTCCCGGTTCCGGGCCACGTCCGTGGAGTGGGCGCAGAACAGGGCGCACAGCATCTCGCCGACCACGCCGGCCACGTGGTAGCAGTAGGCGTCGAGGTGAGGCACGTCGCGCAGGCCGTGCGTGAAATTCCCCTCCTGAAAGTCCTCCATGCCCCCACACATGATGCCGACGCAGCGGGTCAGGGCATCGCGCTCTTCCTGCTTGAAACTGTGGGTCAGGCGGATAACGCAGGGGGTGTTCAGCACGAGGTCGCGCTCCGCATCAAGGCAGCCGCTGGTCAGCGCGGCGGCGAGGTCGCGCCCGAAGGTCTCCGGCGACGCGTCACCACGGACCACCGCGACGAATTCTTCGCCGAAGCGTTTCTTCTCTTCAATCGTCAGAACGGATGAGTCTTCGATGGTGTCCGCGATGCGGCAGAGCAGGTAGGCGTTGCCCACGACCATGCGGAGGCGTTCCGGGAGCTGCGGAATGGTGAGCGCGAAGGTGCGGGACACCCCTTGAAGGATATCTTCCTGATAGCGCAGGTCGGCGTTCAAATCGGGTGTGTCCGACTGCGATTTCGCCATCAGCACAGGCTGGCTCCGGGGGAGGTTAGGGCATCGATGACGGACGTTAGCATTTGCCTGGCGCAATCTCTTCTTCCCGGCCATCCTGGGAACGCCACGCACCAGCGTGGCATTTCGGAGCATGGGCGCGATTTACAGCAATGACGTTGCTGGAGATACGACCGTCGCTCCTCTGAAACTTTGCCGGGCTGGTGCCCGGCGTTCCCAGGTGGCCCATCAGCCGCCTAGAGACTTCTTCACCTTCTCCAGGAAACGATGGTACAGCGGATACGTCTTGTCGTTGCTGATCGCCTGGAACTTCTCGATCAGTTCACGCTGCTCACGGGTCAGTTTGGTCGGCGTTTCCACCTGGACCCGGACGATCTGGTCGCCTTTGTGGTAGCCGCGCAGGTCTTTGATGCCCATTCCCCGCAAGCGGAATGCCGTGCCGGACTGCGTGCCGGCCGGGATCTTGAGTTCCGCTTCCCCATTGAGCGTGGGCACGCGAATCTTGTCGCCGAGAATAGCCTGCGTGAAGCTGATCGGCATATCGCAGACGACATCGTTGCCCTCGCGCTCGAAGATCTCGTCGGCCTCGACCTCGACAAAGATGTAGAGATCGCCGCGCGGCCCGCCGTTGTCGCCGGGTTCGCCCTCGCCCGAGAGGCGCAGACGCGACCCTGTATCGATTCCCGCGGGCAAGTCCACCGAAAGCTCGCGTTCGGAACGAAAACGGCCTGAACCCGAACAGCGCGAACATGGGTTGGAGATGATCCGGCCCGTGCCGCGGCAACGCGTGCAGGTCTGGGTGATGCTGAAGAAGCCTTGCGCGCGGCGCACCTGGCCCGTCCCTGCGCATTCGACGCAGGCTTGCGGCTGGGTGCCGGACGTGGCACCCGAACCGTTGCAGTCGCCGCACACTTCGCGGCGCGCGAAGCGGATCTTCTTCTTCGCGCCCGTAGCGGCCTCGCGCAACGTAATCGTCAGACGGTACTCGAGATCGTTGCCGGGACGCGACGAGGGACGCCTCCGCGTGCCTCCGGAGCGCCCGAACAACACATCGAAGAAATCGTCGAAGGGGGCTTCGAATCCGCCACCTCCACCACCGCCGAAGCCGAACCCGCCAAAGCCGCCCTGGCCCGCACCCGCGAACTGCTCGCCCATATGGCCGTATTGATCGTAGCGGGCGCGCTTCTCCGGGTTCTTCAGCGTATCGTAGGCCTGGTTGATCTCCTTCAGCTTATCTTCCGCGGCCTTGTCGCCCCCCGTCTTGTCAGGGTGATACTTGTGGGCCAGCTTGAGATAGGCTTTGCGGATCTCGTCGGCGGAAGCCGTCTTCGAGACGCCAAGGAGTTCGTAATAGTCTTGTTGTTTCGGCATGGCCATAGTCTATCACTCGCAACGCGCGGATTTCCCGCGCCTACGGACTACTTCTTCTCCTCGTCATCAACGACGGTAAAGTCGGCGTCGACCGAATCGCTCTTCTCGCCGTCAGCGGCTCCCGCGGCTTCTTCGGGCGCCGGGCCCGCGGCCGCGCCCTGGGCAGCAGCGGCCGCCTGATACATGGCTTCCGCCAGCTTGTGCGACGCTTGCATCAGCGTCTCGGTGGCGCGCTCGATTGCGGAGACATCGCTGCCCTCGAGCGCCGAACGCAGGTCCTTCATGGCCGCCTCGATGGCTTCTTTCTCCGCGCCGCTGACCTTATCCCCATGCTCGCGCAGGGTTTTCTCGGTGCTGTAGATCAGGGAGTCCGCGTTATTGCGGATTTCGATTTCCTTTTTCTTCTCCTTGTCTTCCGCGGCGTGGGACTCGCCTTCCTTGACCATGCGGTCGATGTCGGACTCCGACAAGCCGCTCGACGACTCGATGCGGATCTTCTGTTCCTTGCCGGTGGCGAGGTCTTTCGCGGAGACATGCACGATGCCGTTTGCATCGATATCAAACGTGACTTCGATCTGAGGAATGCCGCGGGGCGCCGCGGGGATGCCCATCAAGTCGAAGCGGCCCAAGGTCCGGTTGTGCGCGGCCAGTTCGCGCTCGCCCTGGAGCACGTGGATCGTCACGGCGTTCTGGTTGTCCGATGCCGTCGAGAAGATCTGGCGCTTGGTCACCGGGATCGTCGTGTTGCGTTCGATTAGGCGCGTGCAGATGCCGCCCAGGGTTTCGATGCCCAGGGAGAGCGGCGTCACGTCGAGCAGGAGCACGTCCTTCACATCACCTGCGAGCACGCCCGCCTGAATGGCCGCGCCGATGGCGACCACTTCGTCCGGGTTCACGCCGCGGTGCGGCTCCTTGTTGAAGACGGCCTTGACGATTTCGCCCACCGCGGGCATGCGGGTCATGCCGCCCACAAGGATCACTTCGTCAATGTCGCCAGGCTTCACGCCGGCGTCTTCCAGGGCACGGAAGCAGGGGCCCTTGCTCCGCTGCAGGAGGTCGTCGCACAACTGCTCAAGCTTGGCCCGCGTCAACGTGTAATTGAGGTGCTTCGGACCGGACGCATCCGCCGTGATGAACGGCAGGTTGACGTCGGTCTGCTTCGTGGTAGACAACTCGCACTTGGCCTTCTCGGCGGCCTCTTTGAGGCGCTGCAACGCCATCGGGTCCTTGCGCAGGTCGATGCCCTGATCCTTCAGGAATTCATCGGCCATCCAATCGATGACGCGCTGGTCGAAGTCGTCGCCGCCCAGGTGCGTGTCGCCGTTGGTGCTCATCACCTCGAAGCTGTCATCGCCGATGGCGAGGATCGAGATGTCAAAGGTGCCGCCGCCGAGGTCGTATACGGCGACCTTCTCGTTCTTCTTGCGGTCGAGGCCATACGCCAGCGCCGCGGCCGTGGGTTCGTTGATGATGCGCAGCACTTCGAGGCCCGCGATCTTGCCCGCGTCCTTGGTGGCCTGGCGTTGGGAGTCGTTGAAGTACGCGGGCACGGTGATCACGGCCTGCGTGACGGTCTCGCCAAGATAGCTCTCCGCCGTTTCCTTCATCTTGCGGAGGATCATCGCGGAGATCTCGGGCGGCCGGTAGTTCTTGCCCTGGACCGTGACCTGGCAGTCCCCGGAACTGGTCTCGCCGACGATGTACGGCACCAGCTTCTCTTCCGTGCTGACTTCCGAATGGCGGCGCCCCATGAAGCGCTTGATCGAGAACACCGTGTTCTGCGGGTTGGTGATAGCCTGGCGCTTGGCCACCGCGCCGACGAGCCGTTCACCGTCTTTCGTGAACGCCACAACGGACGGGGTGGTCCGGTTGCCCTCCGCGTTCGCAATGACCGCCGGTTCGCCGCCTTCCATCACGGCGACGCACGAGTTGGTCGTTCCCAGGTCAATGCCGATCACTTTGCCCATTGCGTTCAAGCCTCCAATAACGCCCCGCATCGCGGGGCCTGCATCACGGCGCGAACCGGTTACTTCGGGTCTGCGTCCGTGGTTCTTGACTCATCACCGGCGTCCGTTTCCGGCGCCGGGGCGGCCGGCTCGGGCGAACCCGTCGCCACCACCACTCGGGCCGGGCGCAGCACATACTGTCCCAGCCGGTATCCTCTTTGAAACTCTTCGAGCACCGCGCCCTCGGGCGCATCCTCCGCTTCACGCTGCATGACTGCTTCGTGGATCTCGGGGTCGAACTGTTCGCCGCGCGCGGCGATGGGTTCCAGCCCGTGCTTGGCAAGCACGTCGTGAAACTGGCGCAACACCATGGACACGCCTTCGCCCAGCGCGCCCTGATGGTCTTCCGCGTGGCGCAACGCCAGCTCGAGATGATCCACGACCGGCAGAACGTCGCGTAGCAGCGCCTCGGCGGCCGTCTGGCGAATGCGCTCCGCTTCGCGGGCCATGCGCTTGCGGTAGTTGTCGAACTCAGCGCGCGCGCGCAGCAATTGATCCGCCAGCGCGTCGCGCTCTTTCTGCAGGGCCTCCACGTCGATCGCGGGTGGGGCTGGCTCCTGCGGAGCCTGCTCTTCGGGCCCGGTCCCCGGGGCGGCCTCTTGCGTCTCCGCTTCGGCCTCCGCCTCGAGACGCTTCTCCAATTCCGTTTTCTCGGGTTGTGCTTTCTTCATGTCCTGTCAAACACCGTTTCGCCATGCCACTCGCGATCAGCCGGAGGTCCCGGCCAGACGCGTCATCAATCTGCTCAGCATGCCCGCCGTGAAGTCCACGACCGCCGTCACGCGCGAATAGGGCATGCGGCGGGGACCCAACACGCCAATCATGCCCACCGTCTTCGACCCGACCGAGTAGGGCGACGCGACGACGCTGATGCCGTCCACGCCCTGCCCCGGGGCCTCTCGCCCTATGATAACGGTAGTTCCGCCGTGCTCGCGCTTGACGATTCCCGCGCGCAACAATTCCGCCAGGCGGTCACGCTCTTCGAGCAGGTTGAAGACCTCACGGGCCCGGTCCATATCGCGAAACTCGGGCTGCTCGAACAACTGCGTCGCGCCTTCGAGAAAGAGCTGGCCCGGCCGGTGGGCGGGCAGCAACTGGACGATCCGCAGGGCCTCTTCGGCCAGCACGTGCTGTTCGTCCACGTAGATGCGCAACCGCGCGTTCAGGGCGGACGACAGTCTTTCGACGGGCACCCCGCGCAGGTTGTCGTTCAGAAAACCACTCAGCCTCTGGACGAACGCGGACTCCAGGGTTCGTTCCGCGGACACCATCTGGGTTCGCACCCTGCCGTGGCTGTCGGCGATCAGGATCGCGATGCGCGTGGGCGACACCGGCACCAGTTCGATCCGGTTCACCTGGGCGCTCGCCTCGTCGGGCACTTCGACAATGCCGGTCTGGTGCGAAATCAGCGCCAACAGATGGCTGGTCTGCCGCATCACCTCATCGGCGTCGTCGAGGCGCGCCGTCAGTTCCTTCTCGATTCTCGCGCGTTCCTGGAGCGTGAGGTCCTGCACCCGCATCAGGTAGTCCACGTAATAGCGGTACCCCTGGTCCGTGGGCACACGCCCGGAACTGGTGTGCAACTGCTGGAGATACCCCGATTCTTCGAGGTCCGCCATCACGTTGCGCACCGTGGCAGGGCTCAAACCCAGTTCGAACCGCTTCACGATGGCACGGGAGCCCACCGGCTCGGCGGTGGTGATGTAGCTGTGCACCACGGCCTGCAGGATAAGCTTCTCGCGCTCGGAGAGTTCCTTTTCGGGTCGCATGGAAAAGCCCCGCTTTGGCACTCAATACTATCGAGTGCTAACAAGCGCGCAGTGTACCATAGTCCCGCCCCACTGTCAAGGCAAACCACGCCCAAGCCAATTCCCACGAAAGTCGTCTAACCAATTAACTGACAATATTTTAGACTAGCGTCCCCGAACCACCTCCTTCCCGCCCTTCCTTGACAGCTTCTTGCTTAAACTGCTAGCATGTCCACAGTTAGAGTGGACACACAGGAGCCGGCCCCGGATATGCGCATCGGCTTCGACATGGGCCCCATCACCAAGTGCCGGACCGGCGTCGGCAACTACTGCCTCTCGCTCCTTCGCCACATGTTGCTTCGAGTAACCAGCGACGTGTCGGTTTGCGGTTTGTCGGCGAGCCTGCGCCCCCCCGCGCTGGATGAATTTCCTCCGGGCCTCTGTTGCAGGTGGCTGCCTCTTCCGACACGTCTTATGTATCTAATTTGGAACGGTTTACACACGCCTGCCGCAGACACGCTTCTTGGGGGTGTGGATGTCTACCATGCCACAAACTACTTCTTGCCCCCGGTCAAGCGGGCAAAGACGGTCCTGACCATCTACGACCTCGCCTTTGTGAAGGCTCCCGAGTTGTGCAGTCCCAAAGTCGTCGGACCGTTCTCGCGAGGCGTAGCGCGTTTCGTGCGGAAAGCGGACCTTGTTATTGCCGCTTCCGAGAGCACGAAGCGCGACCTCGTCAACCTGCTCGGAGCGCCAGAGGACAAGGTGCGGGTCGTTTACGGAGCTGCGGGTGAAGGGGTCAGGGCCGTGCCCCGGGACGAGGCGGTCTCGGTGCTTGCGAGGCGGTACGGGGTCGAGGGGCCGTTTTTCCTTTTCGTCGGCACATTGGAGCCGCGCAAGAATGTCGCCGGTGCGATTCGTGCCTTCCGGCGCGTGGCGCGCGACTTGCCCCACCGCCTTGTCCTGCTTGGCGGCCTGGGATGGAACACCGGAGAAATCGAGCGCGAACTGGCGAATCCCGCGACGGAAGGCCGTATCCTCCGGCCGGGCATGGTGCCCGATGAGGACCTCGGGTTGTTCTATTCCGCGGCCGAGGCGCTGGTCTTTCCCTCGTTCCATGAAGGCTTCGGATTGCCCGCCCTCGAGGCCATGGCCTGCGGGTGCCCAGTCATCACGTCGAACACGTCGTCCCTGCCGGAAGTGTGTGGCGGAGCGGCGCTGTATTGTCCGCCCGCGGATGAGGAAGGACTCGCGAACGCGATGCGGCGGGTCGCGTCGGATCGCGCCTTGCGCTTGCGTATGATAGGGGACGGGCACGTTCAGGCGGGCCGGTTTTCGTGGTCTGGTTGCGCCCAGCAGACGCTGGATATCTACCGGGAGGTCACACTGTCATGAAGGTCTTGTTCACGGCATTGCAGGCTGGCAACCGGA
>JADLCA010000077.1 GCA_020847495.1 Candidatus Hydrogenedentota bacterium
AAAATCCGCGCACCCACGACAGGTGGTTCAGGCCCACGTAATCAAGCGCCACGGACTCCATGGCGCAGCCGCTGTGTTTGACGACCTCCATGATAATGCCAATGGGGATGTTGCACAAGCCGAAACTGGTGGTCTTGCTGTGCTTGAGGAGGGCTTCCGTCACGATGCCAGAGGGATTCGTGAAGTTAACGAGATACCCGCCCGGGGCCAGCTCTTCCATGGCGTGGGCGATGTCGAGGATGCGGGGTATCGTGCGCAGCGCGCACGCGAAACCGCCCACCCCGGTCGTCTCCTGGCCGATAATGTTGTGGCGGAGCCCCAGCTTCTCATCGTTGATGCGGGCCTGTATGCCGCCCACGCGAAGCTGGGTGACCACGTACTTGGCGTCTTTGACAGCCTCGCGCATGTCCTGGGTGTAGTGGACCGTGAACGGGTTTCCGTGGCGCGCGGACATGCGCTGGGCCAAGCCCGCGGTGATCCTGAGGCGTTCGAGGTTCGGGTCCATCATCCAGACTTCGGTGACGGGAATCCGGTTGAGGCGCGGAAAGAGGCCGTCGATGAGTTCGGGGGAGTACGAACTAGCCCCGCCGATGACCGCAATCTTCATGTAACCCATTGCCTCCGTTCAAATTATGTTCTGCGAGGAAAACCACTTACGAGAAAAACGCGCCCGTAGGAAACGGGAAAAGAATGAAGAGAAGTGTGTTCCAAGCTGTGTCGTCCAACCGGAATGAATGATACGGGGCAGACGCTGCAAAGTCAAACCAGAGTGGGCGCTTACGCGCCAATGCCGTACCTCGGGACGAGCGTCGCATCACGGCAGATTCACACCTGTCTGCTTGTGGAACAGCGGGTCAGTACCGGGCGAGCGCGATGAAGTGTCGCGTCGGCGGGATTGTCGTGGGCGGCGCGAGCAGAAAGGGCAAATGAAGAACATCCCCCTTGATCCCCCTTCAAAGGGGGACGCATGCAACTCTAGTACTATACATAATCAGGTTTTTTTTCGATGGCGACATGAAGCCTTCTGGTACAAAACACACGCGGCCCGAAGGGCACGCGCTCCGCGTCCCCCTTTGAAGGGGGCAGGCCCGCAGGGCCGAGGGGGATGTTCCCCGCCAATCGCCTAACCCCTGCCCCCAATCTCTTATCCGTTTGCAGTGTCCTTCGAACGCGCGCGTCCACCTTCACGTGGATCGCCGCGCGAGTTCCTCCCTGCTATCTCATCTTGCTCACCCTGTTGTCCCGTTAAGGAAAGAGTTTGGATAACAGGATGTATTGGACTGAAGAGAACTCGAATGGTTCAGTCAGCGGGTTCGTCGGTCTCGCTTTTGCTGGTGATGGAGGCGAGGATCTCCTCCTCACGTTCTTCATCAGACCCCATCTTCCTCTTCACGAGCACGTCCAAGATGCGAATGCCTGCATAGAGGGCACCGGCGACTATCCCAACATAGAGCACCGTCATGCCTGCTAAGCGCACCACCGCACTGGGGCCGAATACCCCGAGCAAAAGGACGACAAGCGTGACCAGTAGAATCACCTTGATCTGGAAAACGCTGCTTTCAATTCGTTCCAGACGCCGTTGAATCGAGAGGTTTTCATTCTGCTTCATGCCAGGTCTCCATTTGGCAGAGAGAGTTCAATCTCCCCTCCGCGCCGGGTCCACGATAGCACGTGCGGACTGCTGTACCACGTCATGATCTCATGGAACGAAAGTCTTCGATGTTCAGTTCCGGATTCTTGGCCCAGGCGACTTGGGCGCGGTAGTTGGCGTCTGCGACAGGGTTGTTGATCGCGGAGAGTTCTCCGTACGTCCCGACGAATTCAAAACCGAGCTGGTGCAGGCCCGGGAACACGCGGGCGATGTCCGCCACGTAGTCTTTTTCCACCGTTTTGGTGGATGCGTTGAACCAATGCAGGTAGCCATAGCGCCGGTGCTTGGGCGCCCCCGCGAACGCGTCGGGGAAGCCGGGGTGCCGCACCATCGCGGCGAGTGTGTACTCCCAGACAGTCTCGGGCGGCACGGCATTGACATACGGCATGTTTGGGAAACCGGTGATCTGCTGGTAGCCGCGGTAGGTGCAGTTGATGAAGACACCGTCGGGCTTCATCGCCAAGCCGTGCTTGAGGACGTCACGGGTCGCTACGACAACATCTTGGATGTTGCCATCGCCGTCGAATCCAAGTGCTTCACGTGCCGCGACAGCGCCGTCGGAGGGGTTTACGATGAAATCCCCCATCTCGTAGTCGACTCCGCCGATAGCGAAAGTCTCCAGCATCCATTCGAGGCCGTCACGCCACCACTGCTGGTTGGCTTCCAGCGACGGGTCCAACACGGGCGTCACGGCGCGGCCGCCGCCTTCTTCCTTCGCGGTGCTCACGCGGTCCGGGTGCTTGGCGAGATAGGTGTCGAGGTTGAATGGGTGCTCGCCCTCGTAGTAGTAGCCGCCGTACGAACACAAGCCGACGCCCGGCAAGATGGCCACGCCGCGGTCCGCCGCATACTTGCACAGATCGACTGCCGCCTGGACTCCGCCGTGACTATCGCGCAGGAACCCCCAGATGATCACACCCCAAATTCCGTTCTTGGCGCAGTAATCGACCAGGCGGCGAAACCCAAGCTGATACGACTCCGGACGTTTCGGATACACAAACCGCTGCTCGGCCGCGGCCATGCGGGTGGATATCTTGTCCGGTTCATCGTCCCAGGTCATGCGCGAATCCCAGCACCAGAGGAGTATCCTCATAGCTTTTGTCCCGGGATCAGGCGCGGCGCCTGCCAACTGCCTGGCCAGGAGCGTACCCACCGCTGCGCTGCTCAGAAACTGTCTGCGGTTCATTAGATCCCCCTCGCATGCAATGCTGCGCAATCAGGACGTGGCTTCAGCGTACTGCTTCGCTGACGCAGACACAAGCCATCATGTCGCGCAGAATATGCCCGTACTGTTTCTTGGCAGGAGCGTACGGTTGATTGCTTCTTGTAGGGCGGGATTTGTTCCCGCCCATATCTGCAGCGCTGAATAGCCTATACATGGCCGCCGCAAGATAAATCAGATGAATGCCTTCGGCAGCGCATTCCTCGGATTCGATCGACACGTGCGGCAGAAAATGTGGCATTGCATGCCCATGGGAAGGACGGGGGCGCGGAATAGGGCCCACGCGTTGGGCAACACGCGGCCACCCACGGAATTGCCGCATGGATAGGCCTGTTTACGGGATTTTTGCCGGATGTGCATCTGGTGTATACTGCGTGCGCACGGTGGATTGGGAGTGACCGGTAGACTAGGGCTAATGGCGGATTTCGATCAAACCACACTGAGTATATCGTGGGTCTTGTCAGGCCTTCTGCTGATCCCTTATCTCACGTGGGGGGTCTTCCTTCTTCGTCAGCGGCTTGTGCATGATGTGGAGTTGGACCGGGCGGTCGAGACCTTCACGGTGGCCGCGCTCATCTTCTTTTTCATCTTTGAGTTCAGCCTGCTTCAGGTGTGGTTGGCGAACAGTCCAGTCAAGATGGTTTTCAGCACCTTGGGGTTGGTCGCTTCGGGACTCGCCCTGTATGGCCCGCTCCTCGCCTCTTTCACGTCGCACCTGCTGGTGGATATCGTCATGCCGCAGGACCGCTTCGATCCCAATGTGCCGCAATACGGAGCCGCCGCAGGCTGCGAGATGCGGGGCGACTTCGCCGCGGCGGCGGAGCAGTATGCGGCCATCGCGCGGATGTTCCCCAAGGACGGGCATGCCCCGGTGCGTGCCGCCGACAATTTCATGAAGGTGGCCGAGGTGGACAAGGCGATTCCGTTCTTCGAGCAGGGAATGCGGAACGCGCGCAATGCATCCGAGGCGCTGCGTATCGCGAACCGGCTCTGTGAGATCTACCAGCGGCAACTTGGACAAACGCATGAGGCGAAGGAAGTGCTGGCCACGTTCCTGGACCGCTTCCCAGATTGCGAATACGCGCATTCGGTCCAACTGCGCATCGAGCGCCTTCAGAATCTTCCGTCCTCCCCTTTCGAACCTCATTCCCCTGAACCATAAGAAATCCCAACCGAGGCTGCGCTGTTCGCTTTCCGAACAGCAGGGCGTCCGTCGGATTGTCAAGCGTTACCCCGCGTCAATACAGGAGATAGCGCGTCCGCAGTACATGCGAAATTTGCCAAGATCGGGGGAAATCGGGTAAACTCAGGTGGGAAGGCTCAATACAGCGGGTAGAGTACTGAAGTGGAGTGGGTATAGCCGTGCACCAATACCGTGTCTGCGTGGCAGACGATAACGAAGAGGCCGCGTCCGTTATTTGCGAAGGCTTGAAAATGAATGGATACACCGCCTTCGCGGTTCACTCGGGGACTGATGCGCTGGAGGCTTGCGCGCAGGGCAATGTCGATTTGCTCCTGCTGGACATCTGCTTCCCCGATATCAGCGGTTACGATGTGTGCCGCCGCCTGAAGGAATCTCCCCTTACGGCCGACATCCCCATCATCTTTGTCAGCGTCAAGGGAAGCAAGGAAGACATCCTCGCGGGATATCAACTGGGCGCAATCGATTACATCACCAAACCCTACAACTTGCCCATGGTCATGGTGCGTGTGGATGCCGCCATGCGCTCCAAGGCGCTGCGCGATCAGTTGCGTGCCGAAGATGAAACCATCGTGGATTCCGCGTACACGGACCATCTCACGGGGCTTCGCAACGGCCGTTACCTCCTGGAGCGTTTGCAGGAAGAGGTTGAAGAGGCGCATCGCTACGATTACCCGGTGTCGTGCGTGGTGTTCGACGTAGACGACATCAAGGCAATCGACGAGGAACTTGGGCCGGTGTCGTTGGACGACCTGCTGGTCGAACTCGGAATGGCGCTGCGCAACTATTCGCGAACCTACGATGTGCTTGCGCGGTACGACGGAACGGTATTCGCCGCCGTGCTGCCACACACCCCTCTTGATCAGGCGATGGGGTATGCCACGAAGATCCTGAAGGAGGTCGACGGCACCACCTTCTCCGACCCGAGTTTTCCCACCGAGGTGAAGCTCAGCGTGGGCATCGTGTCGTGCCAGAACGGCAGTGCCAAGGGCGCCGACTTCGTGCTGGGCGAGGCGATGCGCGGTCTGCTGAAGGCCAAGAGCGGACCCGAAGGCGAACAGCGCATGGTCGCGGTGAATCTATCTGATTCCTAGTATTGCCGAGCCGTCAGCTCACGCCCGCCTTCAGGGCCTTGCGGCCGATGTCCTTGCGGTAATGCGCGCCGTCGAAGTGAATCCGTGCAACCCCCTCGTAAGCCGCGGCTATCGCTTGGGGGATATCCTCACCCACCGCGGTGACATTGAGCACACGCCCGCCGTTGGTCACGAGTGAGGTTCCCTGCAGCTTCGTTCCCGCGTGAAAAACGATGGCGCCCGTGTCGCGTGCGGCCTCGGGGATGCCCTTGATCGCGATTCCCTTGGGGTAGGTGCCCGGGTAACCGCCCGAAGCCATGACCACGGTCACGCAGGCGCCCGCGCCCCACTCGATGGACATGCCCTCGAGCGATCCATCACTGCACGCTTGCAGCAACGGCACAATGTCGGACTTCATGCGCGGAAGCACGACCTGCGTTTCGGGATCGCCAAAGCGGCAATTGAACTCGATTACCTTGGGTCCCTGCGGCGTCATCATTAGGCCCGCATACAGGACGCCCCGGTAGGGACGCCCTTCCTCCGCCATGCCGCGTACACAAGGCAGCAGCACGGTCTCCGTAATCTCGTCGAGCACGGAATCCGGCACGATTGGCGCGGGCGAGTAAGCGCCCATTCCGCCGGTATTGGGACCGGCGTCACCGTCGAATGCCGGCTTGTGGTCCTGGCTGGGGGCCATCGGCAGCACGCGTACGCCATCGCTGAACGCGAGGATCGAAGCCTCTTGACCGAACAGGCATTCTTCGATGACGACCTTGCTGCCCGCTTCTCCGAATACCTTCGCATTCATCATGCTTTCGATCGCGGCCACGGCTTCATCGATCGACTGGGCTACCGTAACGCCTTTTCCCGCGGCGAGGCCATCCGCCTTTACGACGATCGGGGTACCAGTCTTGCGCACATAGGCGATAGCGTCGCCAGGATTGTCGAATTCGGCATAGGCAGAGGTGGGTATGCCGTATTTCGACATGATACCCTTGGCGAACGATTTGCTGGCCTCCAGTTCGGCGGCCGCCGCACAGGGACCGAATACTCGCAGGCCCCGCGTCACGAAGGTATCGACGATACCCATTGACAGGGGATCTTCGGGACCCACGACGGTGAGGTCGATTCCCGCTGAGAGGGCGAAGTCCGCGAGCGAATCGATTTCTCCAACGGACAGGGACACCAGCTCCGCGTGGGCGGCAATGCCCGGATTGCCGGGCGCGCAATACACTTTCGACACGAGCGGACTCTGGGCAATCTTCCAGACGAGCGCGTGCTCGCGACCTCCCCCGCCAACGACCAGCACCTTCACCCGTCACTCCTCCTTTGGCTCGCAGGACTTCAAGTAGTCCGCAATGACCTGGTCATACTGCGCGGTACGGGCAAAGGCCTCCTGGGCGAGGCGGTACCGGGTCTTGAACGTGACCTCGCCATCGTGGGCGCGCAACTCGTGGATGACCGATGTATAGCGGTCCGGATTCACGACGACGGTCACGTACCGGAAATTCTTCGCGGCGGACCGCAACATGGCGGTTCCACCAATGTCGATCTGTTCGATGACCTCTTCCATGGTCACACCGGGCCGCGCGATGACGGACTCGACGGGGTGCAGGTTGACGATGCAGAAGTCGATCCAGTGAAAACCTGCCGCGGTAAGTTGCTCTTCGTGCAATTTGCTGTCGCGAAGGCCGAGAAGACCGGCATGCACCTTGGAGTGCAGGGACTTGACCCGCCCATCCATCATCTCCGCGATGCCCGTGTACTCCCCTATGCTGACGGCATCGATGCCAGCCTCTTCCAATACCTGGAGAGTGCCCGCCGTGCTGATGATCTCGACGCCATACTCGCGCAGCACCTTGGCCAGTTCGACAACGCCAGTCTTATCGTGACAACTGATAATCGCGCGTCTCGCTTTCGACATAATGCATCCTCCTCGCGGCAGCCATTCTGGTCCCCCGGCGGCATTCATGAAAAACGGGAAATGGATAATACTGAAAGTGCCGACCAAAGTCTATCTGAATGCACGGACGAACGCGGACGCGCACGGACGCGCACGGACTCGCGAACAGGGGGGAGGCAGATAGAGGGGAACGGATATCTCGCCCGTGAGTGGATCGATCCGGAAGGATGGGGGCCGGGGGGTGGCGATCTACGTCAAGTGATTAGCGGCCCGCTGAAACGTATGCCGCCCATGCGTGTTTCATTAAGCTTTTTTGTCAGGAAATATGGACACCAATAGGCCTTCACCAAGGGGCAAGTTGCTCCATCCTCCCCAGAAACTGCCTCGCACGGGTGGAACCCATGTGGTAGCGAAGGAAGTGGTTGCGCCCGGCCCGGGCGATGGCATCGGCCTCGCCGGGATGGTCCAGGTAGTAGGCCAGTTTGTGCTCCAGCTCGGGCAGGTCCTCGAAGTGGACGGCGGATTCTCCGTCAATGAAATCGTGGGGGATGCGTATAGGCGGTTTCTCGGCGAGGAGCATGGTGCCGTGAGCGGGGAGTTCCCAATACCGGACCGTATCGTAGCCGTAGCCGAAAAGGGAGAGCCCAATACGCGACCGGGAGATGGCGACACGGTACTCCTCTTGTGAATAGGTCTTCTCAAGGCCTTGGCCCAGCAGGGAGGCAAGGTGGTCCAGGTAGAGCGAGCGGGTACCGAAGAGGCGCTTGCCTGCCCAGAAGAGATTGCCTTCGCGTTGAGTGCTTACTTCGGCGGGGACCAGGCGGTCCGGGTATCCGAAAGGAAGCGGATATGCGTCGGGACCGTAGTCGAAACCCTCGAGCATCTCGCGTTTGAAATAGGCCGTGACTCTCTCGCGTCCCAGATACCTCAGCACCGCGGGCAAGTACAAATCGACATCGTCCCACGGGTCGTAAACAGCCACGGGGATGTCCGGGGCCGCATCCAGAAAACGCCTGACCACATCGCGGTGGGTACACTGCACAACGTCAGCATGAAGGATGATGTCGAAACGGCCATCACGCAATTGCTCTTCGATGGACGATGGAGAGAGCGGCTCTCCGGGGTAATCGAAAACACAGGGGTAATTGAGGGCTGCTTCGGGTGTTTGGCCGTGCAGGGTGCCTTTCCACGGGTACTCAAGAACATTCTCGGCACCCAGGACCGTGCACAGGCCGTCGTAGAGGGAGTCCATTCCGTAGTCGGACTGGTCATGCGTGATCACAAGGATGCGTGGTTTCCGGCGTGAGCCGGTCCACTCTGGGACATCATCTTCGGGAGCTGCCGGCGGAGCGGCAGGCCGCATGCTCTCAAGTAGGGTCTGTGTTTCGGTGTCCGCTTCGACATGGCAGACCGACCGCAGCAAGCGTACCCCCAGGTCCTCCCGGCCGTAATGCCTCCAGATCTCCGCTTGCATTCGATACGCTGAGTGGCAACGTGGAAGCGTGTGAATCGCGATCTGAAACTCCTTCTTGGCGCGCGACAGGTAGGGACTGTTGGCACCGTCCCGGCTGGACGAAAGAGCGGCGCCGCAGAAAATGCGAAGGCGCTCAAGACAGAGTCTCGCCCTTTGCGCATCCGTGAGACTTATCATGTCAAAGATGGATGACAGTACGGACAGGGCCCGCATCGGGTGGCCCGAGGCCTCAAAGTCGCGCGCATGCTGGATGGGATCGTAGGAGCTGCGTACCAATACCAACGCGAGTTCCGAGGCTTCCCCTTCATAGGGGTACACATTGCGCAAGATCAAGTCCTGTTCCGCGAGCGTCTCTTGAAACTCATGCGGCACTTCGGTTCCGGGGGAGGCCAGTTCCACGACGATGACAATGGTGCCGTGCACGCTGACGAGCTGCGCCAGTGCGGGAAGGGCCGCGTTGCACGCGTCCAGCGGGCTTGGCCCAAACACGGCGCAATCAAACACTCCCTGCGGCATTGCCGCGTGCTGTCCAATTGCAGCGCTGACAACCTTGCATTTGCGGGAGTGCAGGGTCTCGACCAACTCTCGACCCTGCTGACCCAGGAGTAGAACGCTGGCGGCATAGATGGGAATGCACTCCCCAATCTCACGGGCAGAAAGCAGTTTCCGGTCCTCCATGATGGTGAAGCTCCCCCGGGATGTGCGGCATGCGACAACACTGGGAACCTTAACGCAAGAGGAGAAACAAAACAAGGGGACGCCTGCCGCGAAGATGCGTCAGATATACATAACTGGTTTTGCCATAATATTTTACGCATCCATGCACACCCAAATTTCTCTTGACACCGCAGGGACTATATGGGATAATCGATATGGTGAAAAACAATAAAAGATCCAATCTACTTGGGCGTGAGTAAGAGGCATGGGCTTGCAGATCGGCGGAGCGTTCAACAACGGCTTTGCGGTAGTGCGGAATCCTGGCGCTACTTCAGGTCGGGGTGCGTCCGCACAGTCCCCGCCTCCTGAGATTGGGTTTGTTCCACCCGACGAAGACCAGCAATCCGCCAATCCGTTTACGCGCAGGGAGGCGGCTCCCCCTCCACGCATAGGTTTCGGCGAGGGTTCGGTGTCGGTGCCGGCGGCGGCGGTACGTACGCTGGACCGCAACCTGGAAGAAGCGAGCAAGCTGATCCCCACGCTCGAAGAGACACGGGAGCGGTTGCGGGAACGCCTGACTGAAGTCCAGGAGCAGCTTCAGAGCGAAGCAGAGCCTCGGGAGACAAGGGGTTTTGACGTGACCGTTGGGGTGGCCAATGCCGTGTCCAATGTGCGCACGCTCATCGCGGGCCTCAACCAGGCGGCAGCTGCCGCGCAGGCCAAAGTCCAAGGTACGGAAACCGCCGAAGCCCCCGGCCGCCGCATCGACATACGCGTCGGCGATCAGAGCGTGGCGTTCTACCGGCGCGACGCAGCACCCACCGTCGAGTTCTTCGCATAGAAACCGGGGCGCCTGTCCTCCCCTACTTCAACTTGTTCTCGAACCAGGCGGGGCCTCCCCATTTGCCGGTGACGATAATGTCGAGATCGCCGTCGGCATCGAGGTCGGACACGACCAGGTTGAGGCCGCTGCCGATGCCTTCATCGTAGGTCACATTGTGCTTCGTCCATGTGAGATTGGCGGAGCGGTCCAGTTCGTACCAGTACACGCCAAGCGGTTCGAATGCGCCGGGGTCGCCGCCATTGTGCGCCATGAAGCGCTTGCCGCACACGAGGTCCAGGTCGCCATCCGCGTCCATATCGGCGAGCGCGAGACTGTGGGCTTGCGACCAGGTGTTATCGATCTGATGGCGATTCCAGGTGCTCTCACCTTCCCCTTTCACCTGCTCGTACCAGAAGATTCCGTAGTCGTGGGCGATGCTCGTGACGATGTCGGCGAGACCGTCGGCGTTGACGTCGTAGACGAGAATCTGGGGCGTGTGTCCGGGTTTGCCCTCTTCCAGGCTGCCAACAGCAAGGGGATGTTCTTTCCAGTCGCCCGTACGGGGGTCGGCGGGCGCCTCAAACCACGCGGCGGGACGCAGAACGTCCGGGCGGCCATCGCCATTGACGTCGCCGCAGCCGACACCGAAGTCCATTTCCTTGGGGGAGATCACGTGCACGATCATCCCGCGCGTGCCGTCCGGTAGGACGCCCGCTTCATACCAGGAAGTCTGCTTGACCGCTGGGAGGATCTCGTTGGCCTTGCCATCGCCATCGACGTCGGCCAGTTCACCGCATTCATAGTTTCCGTTCTCTTCGATGAGCGCGCGGGGCCACTGGCCGCCGGCCTGCCCGGGATTCCGCAGCCATTCGGATTTCATCCCGAACCAGGAACAGGTCGCAATGTCCAACCAGCCATCGCCATCGACATCGACGGGAGCGTTCATGAAATCCCAGCGGTAGCCTTTACCTTCCTCGTCGACCTCGCCTTCCACTTCGCAGATCTTGAGGGGCTCAAACTTGGGGGCAAGATAGACGAAGGGAAGCGCGACGATGTCGAGGGCGCCGTCGTTATTGAAATCGCCGACACCGCAGGATTCCCCACGATAGGTGCCGACGCGGTGCGTCTCGAAGACAAGGCCGGAATCGGCCGCGGCCTGTGAGATTAGGGCCCCCGCAAGCACAAGTAATGTGGACATATCAATTCCCCTTTGTAGAAGTCCCAGAGAAGTTTCACAAAGTCCATTTCAGAAGTGACAGTTGTTAGAGGCGTTCTTCCTCAAGTTTGCCACTTGTCCCTTTGAGGACCAGGGTCTCGGCCGCACTTTCAGTGCTCAAGATAAGAGGGGGACGCCCTCTACCCGGGGCGACGCTTCGCTCTGCCCCGGGCTGATATGGTGCCGGCCCTTCAGGCCTCCGGAGAGAGCCCGCCGTCTCATGCGGTTGCCGCCGTCTCATGCGGTTGCCGCCGTCTCATGCGGTTGCCGCCGTCTCATGCGGTTGCCGCAGTCTCATGCGGTTGCCGCCATCTCATGCGGTTGCCGCCGTCATATGCGAGTTCCCCGTCATATGGGCAGAACCCTCGCAATCTGCAGCAACGTCTTTCGCTTGGCAACAGTCATGGCAGGTCCACGTTGACGCGGACCCAAGACCATGGGCAAGGATGCCCATGCCACCTCCTCTGACTCCGCTCCCCAAATCCGTGCTTGTCCGTGCTTGTCCGTGGACGTCCGCGTGCGGATGGCCTCGTCTAGCTGCGGACCCTATTTCGGATCAAGTACCTTGACACGAATGTTGCGCCACGCGACTTCGAAGGGCCCCTTATCGCCGACGCCATGAACCTGGAGTCCGATGAAGCCTTTGGGATGGGTCTTGAACTTCTCTTCGTCCTTCAGGTCTTCGACGGGCTCGCCGTTGATCCAAGTTTGAATTTGCGAGCCTTTGGCAACGACGCGATACTTGTTCCACTCGCCGTCCTTGAAGGCCTTGTTGCGTTTCCCATCGGCGTTGGCGGTCATCCAGCCGCCACAGGCCTCACCGTAAATGTAACCGGCTTGGCCGCCTTCGGCGCCACTCGCGGATATCTCGACCTGGGGACCGTTCACCCGGCCGAACTCTTCGCCGGCTTCGGGCGCTTTCGTTTGGGAACGAATTTGAACGCCGGAGTTGAGTTCGTTATTGAGCAGCTTCACTTCAAACTCGAGTTCGAAATCGCCGTAGTCGTCCTTGGTGCACAAAAAGGAATTCGGGCTACCCGGGGTAGTCTTGCCCACGATGGTGCTGTCCTCGACGCGGTAGGTGGCGGTGCCGTTCTTCTGGATCCAGCCGTCCAGTGTCTTGCCGTCGAAAAGAGTCTTCCACTCATCTTCGGCGCTTTGGGCGAAGAAGAACGGGGCGGCGAGAAGGGAGAACGCGGCAATCAGGAGTGCGCGTGTATGCATGGTATTGTCCTTGGTTGTTCATTCGCCTGCGCGAATGGATTCACAGTTTGAGCCCGCAAACAAGGTAATCGGGATAAGAACGTAGATCAAGTTTCACAACGGCGGGTGATGCTCACATTCAGGCGCTCGTCGAGGCTAGTCCGCATGTTTCACCGCCCCCGCGTAGCGGGCGGTGAGATATGCTCTGGCAATGGTTTAAAGGCTAGTTCGAGAGGATTTCTCACACGCACATCGTTTAAGCAAGGTGGACGTGCCAGAGTCCTGCAAACTGCTGAATCAACTGGGATTGAGAGGTCAGCGGTGTGTGCGTGTAAGAAATCCGGGCTAGCGCCGTCCTGGCGCAAGGTCAACGGGAGCGTTGTTGTCGGTGTAGACGGTGCCGTTGCGAGGGGCGGCCTGAGCTTCTGAGACCTGCGTGAGCCGATTCGGATAGCTTGGCGGCAGGTAGCGGCCCTGCTGGGCTAAGGCAGCCGTTAGCTGTGAGAAATCCGCGGGATGGGCAAACCAAGGCCCTCCGGGCCAGGGGACGCCGTCGCGCGTGCGGTTCTCGGCCAGCGCGGTTTCGACAATCTTCTGCGCCACGAACACGGTGTTGTAGCTGGACTCGGCCTCGAAAACGTAGACGAATTGAAAAACCTGCTCCAGAGTGGCAACCATGCCGCGGACGATGTCGTCATTGTCTCCACCAAAGGTCCCCATGACGTTGTACACCAGCGAGCCGCCGTTCTCGATATGTTCGTAGGCGACGCGGAAGAACTCGAGCGTGGCGAGATGATACGGCAGGTACGCGCCATTGGGACCGGAACCGTAGGCGTCCATGATGATCGTGCCATAGGTCTTTCGCGCGCGCTGTAGAAAGGTGCGGCCATCGGTCGTGACGATGCGCAGGCGCGTATCTTCCGGAACATCGAAAAAGCGTTTGGCGGCCTTCACGACTTCCGGATCGATCTCCGCCACGTCGATCTGCATTTCGGGATAGTTGCGGAGGAACTTCTTGGGTCCAGTACCCCCTCCCAGGCCCACGAAAAGCGCGGATTTGATCGTCGGGTCGAGCGCCATCGGCACATGGAAAAAGTCGGTGTACTCGAATCCGCCCTCGTAGGGGTCGCGTAAGTCCATGGTTGTCTGGGGGGAGTCATCGAACAGGAGGACGCGCTTGTTGCCATCGTCCTTGACGAGAATGTGATGGTACGCGCTGTACTTCTCGAAAATGATCTGCGCATGTGAAGTTGAGGGAAGGAGAAGACCACCAAGAATCAGGAGGCACGCCGCGGCACGGCGCCCGCGCAGTACGGCTGCGGCGATAATGATGACGCCCGTGAGCACCAGTACCGCGGAGGTGGCGTAAAGCGATTCGCGAACACCCCAGGGGATGAACAGCATGGCGGCGAACAGCGCGCCGCAGATGCTGCCGCCGGTGGACACCGTGGCGATCCATCCCGCGCTGGAGCCAACGCGGTCGAGCCTGCGCACGGCAAGGCCGATGGCCTGCGGCATCACAGTCCCCAGTGCCAGCAAGGGCAAAAAGGTGCAAACGCCCGCATAGAGGAGCGGCTCCCACCATCCAACCAGCTCACCCGAGACGGGCAGATGGTGTTCAACGAAGAA
>JADLCA010000078.1 GCA_020847495.1 Candidatus Hydrogenedentota bacterium
CATCGTCCTCGAAATAGGCGGCGGCGCGCAGCAGCGTCTCCCGAAGGGTCATGCGTGCAGCGCCTCCTCGCGCTTCTCGCTCTCGGACTCCGGCTCGGGGCGTATGGGCATCAGGGCCGAGTCCGGGTAGCATTCGATCAACAGACCCCGAGATCTGATCGGCTCGATCTCCCATGCGTCGGATATCGAAATCAGGCCGCCATTCACGGCGCTCGTCTTCGCCACCGTTACGCCCATAAATCGTCTGCAGCGCACCTGCCTTCCGAACATCTCGGGCGGAGTCGGCGCGCGCGGGAGGACAGTGGTCGGCTCGCGCACGATGATCGCGAGATCGCCTGGTTTGCAGTTCATGCGGCCTCCAAGTTCGGCGTCCAGTTGCGGAACAGCTTGACCACGGGATTGCGTTTCGCCGCCTTCAAGGGGGCAATGCGGCGCGCGTACCATTGCTTGTGAGCTTCGTTGTAGCGCGTCCTGTTCTTTTGCCGATAACGCCGGTTCTCGGCGCGGATACGTTCCTTGTTGCGGGCCTTGTAGCGCCTCACGGCCTCCAGCATGCGTTTGCGCTTCACTGGGTCGGCATACTTCTTCCTCTCGTACTCTCTGCGATGCGCAAGCAGCTCTGCGGCCTTGGGGTCCTTCTGCGCGCGCTTCTTCAAAGCCGCCACTGAGTAGACTTCCCTGAACCACTTGCGTTGGGTGGCGCGGGCCCTCTCCCGCTGCTCTGGCGTCATGTCGGCGATGCGTTTGGTCATTGCGCTAACTCCAGGTAACGCGGCGGCGTCTCACTCGTCTCGACGTACTGCATCGAATCGGCGTCGTACCACAGCGCGATCTTCCCCTCCCATTCACCGTGCCGCTGCTTGTCGACCGTGAGCAGGGAGTCGGGCTGTTCACGATACTTCGGATCGCGCTCCGCCTCCGGCTTGTGCGAGTCCTCCTCCTTGTCCTTGTTCCGCCAGACCAGCACGACGTTATCGGCCTGATCGGTGATCTCACCGGCCCCCTTCACGTCGTAGCGGTCCATCTTCGCGCGCGAGGACTCACCCTTGCGGGAGTGGCAGACGAGATGAACATGCGCGGTATGGTCCTTGGCCCACGCGCACAGCGCGTCGACGAAGTTTTTCTGATCGTTCATTGCGGCGTCGCCCACCGCGCCGATCCCGCACTTCATCAGCGAGTCGATGACGAAGTGATTCACTCCGATCTCCTCGGCCACGTAGTTCATCACCCCGAGGATCACGTCGCGTTTGACCGTGCCGTGATGGTCGAAGATCCACAGCCGATCGTCGGTCCATTCGTGGAATGCGCGGACGTACTCCTCCGTGGGGTTGCGCGCGCCGGCTGCCTGCCGGGTCATGCGCGCCATCGTGGCCTCCGGCTTCATCTCCATCGACGCGATGCAGGCGCGTTCCCCCTGCCTGTTCAGGTTGTGGATCACCTGGTTGAGCACGAGGGACTTCCCGGAGCCGTTCGGCCCAGCCCACACGGTCAACTCGCCGGGGCGCAGTTGAAACTTCGTGCGTACCTTGGCCCACGGAAGCGTGGCGTCGGACGCCTGCTGGGTGTGCGAGAGGCGACGAACCACGCCGTCCACCCAGGCGGACGCCGGTTTGACCTTCGCGGCCTCCACCGGGATATCCAGGTACTTGGTGAAGTCGATCGTGTCGTCGATGGTCTTCATGCCGCCGCCCTTCCGATGAGCGCGCGCCAGTCCTCGAACTCCCACGGAGGGCACGGCTTGAACCATCGCTCGCCGCCGGCCACAACCAGCATGCAACGGTTCGTCAGCACATCGCAGACCGTGAGGTCGTCCACGCGGGCTTTCAGGACGTGGTTGATCAGCGCGTAGAGCCGCGGCCACTGCTGGGCATGCACGATCCGAACGTCCAGATCGATGAGTCCGCGCGCCTCCATGCGCTCGGGGTCTCGGCCAACAGCGATCACCGGCCAGCCGAAATACTGGAACTCGCCAAGCAGCGAGAGCAGCACCGGCGAGTCGGGACGCTTGCCGCGGCGGCGAATGGCTAAGAGCTCGTCGCCCGTCATATCGCCCCCGAGAAGTCTTCGCGCCCCGCGGCGGCCTGCCCGGCGTTGTCGATCGCGTCGTTCCATCGCTCGCCGTTCAGGTAGGTGGTGGCGTGAGGGATGAACCCTTCCAGCCAGGGCCGGTGACTCGCGGTGCGCTGGTGGATATCGGCGATGATGGCGTCGGCCTTGCTATCAAGGCGCTTGCGTCGCCAGATGTCCCTTGCCCGCTTCTGGTTCTCGTGGCGAGGGTAGGCTTGCCAGAACTCCGGGAACCTGGTCGCGTGAGCGACAGAGATCTTTTCTTCTTTTGCTTCTGTATATGCTTCTGATCCGCGATCTTTTGCGACTCCTTGCGACGCTGTGCGACACGTTGCGACATTATTGATAGTTAAGGGTTTTCCGTCGGCGCGCTTGGCAGCGATACGCACCCTATCTGCCTCACGTTTTTCCTCGGCCTTCGCCAGTTCCCTATAGTGTTGATAGTTAACGATCCACCAACCCCAATCCCTATGATTATCAATGAGTACCACGCGCCTACCCTCCATGTCGCCGGAGCGTGAGCGCGGATCGGGCTGCTCGAGCTTTCGGATCCCGTGCGAGATGATCTTGAGGGGGATATTGGTCCGCCGGCTGATGGCCTCAGGCGTCATGTCGACCACGCCGTCCTGGTTGGCGAGGATCAGCAACTGCTGGAAGGTGATCATCACCTGCCAGTCCTCGCAGACGGAGGAGTCGTAAATTTGCTGGAAAATCTTCGCGTACACGCTTCGCAGCCTATGGTTTCACGCCGTTGTCCAGCGTCTTGTCGAGGTCCAGTGAGGACAGGACGGGAGAGCGTTGCAGGACGTTGACCGTCTGCCGCAGCAGGGCCTCCAGCTCGGCCACGCGCGCGGTCAGCAACTCCTCGCGGGTGATGGGCTCGAAGCGGAAGCCGAGCGTGCTGGAGAGGTGTTCAACGACGTCCCAGGCGTTGATCTCGCGCGCCATGCGCAGGATGGCTGAGAGCTCAGAGAGGGAGAGCTTTTCCTGCCGGCCACGATCCAGGCAGTGGAGGAGTTTCTGCTGTGCCTTGGCCAGGGCGTCGACGTCCGTGACGGCCTCCGGCCACAGGCGTCCGGCCACCAACTTGGCGCCGCCGAGCTTCCCGACGACGGCCTTCAGCGCGTCCTCGAGCGACCCGTAGACGCTCCCACCGGCGTTCACCGCGCTCCCCTGCGGCGATTGGTAACGCTTGGGATGCCCTTTATACGGGGCACTGCTACGCTTTCAACCATGAACGAAAACTCCTCAATCCACCTTTCGTTCTCCTCGCTGGAGACGACTGCCATCGTTCTCCGCGAGACCTATTCCTGCGGGGCGCCTGTACCGATCGGGCGCCTCCGTTTACTGCATTCCTACTTCCTCGCTAAAGAAGGGCGCCCTAAATCAGCGACGCCCAGGAACGAGGGAGCACGGGATATCCGCCCGTGACGGTCATGCGTTCTGCCTCATACTTCGTTCGCCTTGGCGAAGTTACCCGCGTCGTACCACTCTTGGAATGCCTTCCACGCACGGGTGCGTATGCTAGGCTGCGGATCAAGCGGGTCCCCATCAACGCGGTCCAAGAACAACGGGCCGAACATTGGGCTGAAATCGAAAACGTAATTTCTGCCTTTGTAATTAGCCACCACGTTGAAGTGGTGGCTGAAACAGCAAACAATCGCCGGTCCTTTCTTCATTGCGTCTCCTCCGGCAACCTGCACCGCCTACATATCCCCGTGGACCACATAGACCCGCCACAACGTGTGCAGGAGGGCGTGCCGGGGAGTCTGGAGACTGACTTGCGGTATCGCTCTAACGGAGAATGTCGGCACTTACCGATATCTGCCGACGGTTTGTGTTGGGAGACAGGAGGCCGGTCGCTACCCCGGCTTGGGTATACGTGCGTCCCCGGTACAGGCTGGGTTTTGGAGGCGCTTCGCACGCCTAGCCTCTGCATTAACCAACCTCTCCCGCGTGTCTGCATTTCCACGCCGCTCCTGTCATTGAATCGTTGCCTGACCTTCCAGCCAGGCGGGTCGAGGATGGCCCGCATAGAGCGGGCGTTACCGACTAGGCGGGATCGAATCCGAATGGGGCAGCCGCCTCGCGGCCATTCGGCGTCTCTGCCACTACTGGGGCGTCGGGAGGGGGCCTCCACGCTTCCTGAAAGCGCCGAGCCACAGAGTCGAACTGTAGCCCCGCCACAAGCCCGTGAGCGCCTCGCGGTCAGTTCCGCAACGTGGAAGCCCCCATTGTTCATTCCGGCTTCTACCGGGGTCATGCGGCGCTCGCTCTCTGCTCCGCGACACGTGCGAGGAGTTCCAATGTGATCTGAGAGAACCCCCTTCGTTGCGCGGCGTCGACAAGCCCCCGCCACTGATGCGCCGGGATCTTGTTCCGTATCCGCCACTTCTGCACCGCGAACAGGCTTTGACCGACATCCTCCGCTAAGGCCCGGTCATCGCCCCACATCTCGCAAATCTCTTTGAAGCTAGTCATAGCACTTTCACTCTAGACTATTAGTCCGGTGTGCGTCAAGCCTAATAGTCTTTGCGGACAACTGAACGGTGCGAGACAATTTGTCTATGGCTGGCAGACCAAAGAGAAGCGCGGAACAACGAACCTGGGAAAAGGCGATGGGGAAG
Organism: Candidatus Hydrogenedentota bacterium; assembly: GCA_020847495.1. Classification (GTDB taxonomy): domain Bacteria; phylum Hydrogenedentota; class Hydrogenedentia; order Hydrogenedentales; family SLHB01; genus JAHDWY01. Next base: position 4,695 of record JADLCA010000078.1, read on the forward strand.
CTGCTGTCGGATTTCCGATGCTCCCTACCGAACGAAGTGAGCCAGGCCGAGATGGCGACGACAATCGGAGCCTCTGAGACCCAGTATTCAAAGTGGGAACTGAGGGGGCCAATGCCCCCGTATTTCCTAGCAAGGCTTTGTAAACGCTACAAAACCAGCCCGGACCATTTTTTCCCTCCGATCCCGGAGGAAGAAGGTGGCGCGCAATATGCCTTCCGTAAGAGAAGGGAGAGCGGGACTCGAGGCCGCGCCCCTGCATCAGGAAAGAAAAGGAGGGCATAAAATGGTGATCCACATGGCACAACCCGGGTTAGTCACCGACCCGGAAACGGTCCGTACCCTTCAGTCTCTATTGGCCGTCGCACTACGGGGCGGGGTAATTGGCATGGCGGCAGTAACGTTCTGCCAGCGCAGGGAGTTTGAAACCGTCATTTGCGGCTATGCACAAACGGAACCACTTCGCACTTTGGGCGCATTACACGTACTGAAAGCAGACGTACTCGAGACGGTAGGCAAGTAACTAGTTGTAAATATTGGATAATTAGAAGCCCGCTTCGGCGGGCTATTTTTTTCCCACGCACTGGACTATTAGTCTTGACACCAGCAGGACTATTAGTCTACTCTGTATCCAGCAGAGTCAACCACCCACCCGCAGGAGAGAGCCATGACCGTGCACTTCACCCCGCGCCTGACGCAGATGGACCGCGAGCTTTCCGTTCTCCGCGTGACCACGGCAAGTCTGGCCATCGACAGCCATGTGCTGATGGACCGGATACACGCGCAACTGAATCTCCTGGTGGACATGCTGGCCGAGCGCGTCGGGAAGGGCGACGAGTACGAGGTCGCCATGCTGAAGGCTCAAATACGTGACGCCATGAAGGTGCAGAAACGCGCTGCCGCCCTGTCCGTGGAGTGGCGGGCGATTAGCGAGCGGTGCGGGTACTGACATGACCGCAACCAAGATAGTCCTGTTCGTTTTCGGAAGCCTGTTCTTGGCCTCCCTGATTGGTGCGCTGCCCGAGTTCATTTATAGCTTCCGTCGCTGGCGAGCGGATGTGCGCGATGCGAATGAATGTGAGGAGGAGTAAGACGATGACGACGACCACCTACACCCCCGGCCCTGGTGATGCGGCCACGTTCCCGCCGTTTGCGGGCCACCCGAACGACCCGCGCGGGCCGACGGACTGGAGCGCAGACGCCGCGCTCGAGCACTACCGCCGGGAGTTCATGGAACTGGCCAGCGACCCGGCCAAGGGCGCCCGCTTCCTCTCCGATGAACTGGAGGAGGTGAACATGGACGAGTTGGTTGCGCGCCTGTTCCGCGACGCCGCGCACGAGTACCAGCGCCCGGGCAGCCTGACGCAGCGCGCCGCCATGGCTGGCGCGGCCGTGTTTGGCCGGCTGCAGGCATACGCCGACGACTACGCGCGCCGGCGCGTGGCCGAGGAACGGGAGGCGATGGAGGAATGAACGCGCTGCGCACCCGCCTCTACGCCAAGGGCGCCGCCTTCATCCTGCTCGTGCTCGTGGCGGCGTCGAACCTGCCGGATGTGATCTGCGGGGCGCTGGGGTTATGACCGCGCACATCCTCCTGTTCCCGCTCTCGGGCGACGCCATCACGCGGCTGGCAGCGGCGCGCGTGGCCATGAGGCTGGCCGAGGCCCC
>JADLCA010000079.1 GCA_020847495.1 Candidatus Hydrogenedentota bacterium
AGCATCCGGCCTGCCGATGCGGCGGGCGTTGGCCTGCATGCGGGCGAGGCGTTCGGGGTCGGCGAGGAGCGTCTCAGCCTTGTAGAGCATGTTGGCGGCGGTGTGGGCCCAAAGGCCGGCGCCATTTTCGAGGAGATACAGGGCGTTTCGCTCCTCCTGGCCGGGGATTGGGTTGAACACAACCATGGGCAGGCCGAGGGCGAGGCATTCGCTCGTGGTGAGGCCCCCGCTTTTGGCTACGGCGAGGTCGCTGGCCGCCATGAGTTCGTGCATATTGTCAACGAACCCAAAAGGAATGATATGGCCTGGCGCCTTCGATGCGACCCGCTCGAGCCGTTCGCGCAGCGCCTCGTTGCGGCCAGCCACGACAAGCAACTGGACCTGGGGGAGGCGGTCGGCGAGTACAGCGGCGGCCTCGTCGGCGCGCATCATGCCGAAGCCGCCGGCCGAAACAAGTACCGCCGGCCGGACCGGATCCAGTCCCAACTGCCGGCGCATATCCGGCCGGGTGGGGTAGGTGCGCGCGAAAGCAGGCAACACGGGGATCCCGGTGACGGCGATATGCGCATCCGTGCCACGGGCACGCAGGGCGTAGGCCATCTCCTCCGTTGCCACGAAATACCCGTCCACGCCCTCCTGAATCCACATTGTGTGGACATCGTAGTCAGTGAGCACGACGTACAGCGGAGCGCGCAACTTGCCCTTGCGCCGGCGCTGCGCGAGCACCTCCAAGGGCACGAAGTGGGTGCATACGATGCTATCCGGATCGAGCTTCGCCACCATGCGCGTAAGGCGCGTGGCGTTCAGGCGGTCAAACAAGGCCATGGCGCTCTTGATGCGGCTTCGGGCTGGCTTGGCCTCCAGTTGCTCATAAATGTAGCCCCATACGGACGGGAGTTCTTTCACGAGGCGCTCGTAACCCTGCGAGTAGCCGTTGCGGAAAGCGGCATTGGTGTAGTCCAGAGCGTCCTCGCAATGGAGATCGATCTCGGGGTGGCGCTCCCGAAAGGCGGCTTCGACGGCCTGCGCCGCCCTAAGATGCCCTGCGCCAGCCGTGACCGAGAGGATCAGAACGCGCGTAGCCATCCTTTGCCACCTCCTTTGTCTGGCAACGGAGATAATACGGGGAACCGGAGCGCCCGTTCCAGGACGGAATCACCCGGGAATAGAGGGGACAGCGATTTGATTCGGTTAATACACCCAGTGGAGTCTCTTCTCAACAGCACAACAAACGTTGGCTGTCCCTATTTTACGTTTTGACCCAACGTTTTCCGCGTTACCGGCCGTCGGTCGGTCGCAAACACGGATTCGGTACGGCTTGGAACCTACGAGTCGATGGGCTTTGAGGGAGTTTACTCAGCTCCAGTTATCTTGTTCATTTCCGGGTAGAACTTGAAGGGGTATGGCTTCTTCACCCCTTTTTTGAATTCCTCTTCCGAAATCAAGAAATCGTAGTAAATGACCGTGTCCTCGGGTTTTGCCTTATCGATATCTCTGCAGATCTCCGTTAGACTGCGGCTGCTGGGTGGATCACAGTTGAGCCAGAGGAGGAAGACGCGGTCCTTGTATCGCATCGGGACCGCTTGGCAGTTCCGCTGCTCGGGCTCGGAAAGATACCGATCGATTGCCGCGATCACTTGCTCAAGCTCTGCTCGTGACACGAATTGACGATGAAGCAAGTAGTTTACGTCAACGTCGAGGTCGTATTCCCCCTCGGTCAGTATGACGGTCTCATACTCAGGGACTTCAAATTGAGCTGCAGCGTTGGAACTCAAGAAAGCCTGAATGACCTCCTTGAGTTTTGGCAAACCGGCCATTCTTTCGGACCTCACGACGCTGACTTCCAGCGGCGGTGCGATCACGTCCGCACACATGACTGTCGACACCAGCGTGAGGATTCCTTCTTGGTTCTGACTCCAGGTTCCTTCGTCCGTGGCCCGGACGCCCAAGTGCTCCCGTGTGACTTCGCTGTATGTCCCATCCGGTTTGAGTTCGATATAGTTAGACCAAGTCAGACAGTCGGCGGAGAAATACGAAGCACGGTCGGTTGGAAGGTGGACTACTGATGTGCGCGCCCGGTAGTCAACCCTTGCGCATGCCGCCAGGATGGCCGCGCAGAGACATGGAGTCATAATGCGCTTGATCACGTTCTGAGAACCTCCAACAAAACCCCCGGAAATGCAGGCGGGACGCCTGCGCTACATTGATCTTCTCCGTCTACGTTAGAAGCTGTAGTTGTGCTCACAACAATGATTAGGTGGTCTGCATCAAGTCAACCTGAGTCAACGCTCTCGAGCGCTTTCTCGGCCTTTCTTAGGGCTCTTTCTTGCCTGGGAAGAAACACGTTCTTCACCCAATCTTTGTGCGCGGGCAACACCATGCCGTCCCGCTTCTTGTCGCAAAACAGCGGTTTGAACCCATGCCAGTGTCCGCCCTCGCCGGTTTCCAGATACTCGTAACCCTTGGCAATCGCGTCTTCGATACGTTTGATGCGGTCGAGAATAGCTTTCTTCTTTGGGTCCATGCGCCTTATGCTACCTTCTTCACTATAAAGCACTTCTCGGGGATGCATACTGTGAGAGGTTGGAGATGAACGTTCGCAATGGCGTTCACGTGGGATCTCCGAGGCTGTACGCGTCACGTTGCTCACAAGTGGTCACACATCGAATCTTTCGCCTTTTTCCCTACGACCTTTGCGCATACTTCGCAGTGTCCGTTCTCATGCACCGCCAGAGGGGGAAAGAACCGCTTCAGGATACGTGTGGCCGCAGTTGGCCACGGCATGATCTCATCTGGAACGCACGGCTCGTAGCCACGCGCCCCGCAAAGCAAGCACTGATTGATCCATTTCTGGAGCTTGGGATACTGCTCCAGATAGCGGTCTCCCTCATGCCCGTGTCGTTCGCTACGTGTCATTCCCCCTCACTTCTGACTCATCTTTCCTTCCTTTTGTAATGCGCTACCTCGCCTTTGTTCCGAATCATCGGCCGTCTGGTGTCGTAGATCATGAGGTATCCCCCAAGCCCAATCAGCGCGCAGAAGATAGACAGTGAGATGACCCACTGCAGTACGGTCCCATGTTGCCGAAGAGGCCACTTTACGAAGGTATAGAAGGTAAACGCTCCAAACATGAGGAGCACACCGAGTAACCGGATAATGATCCTTCTCTTCATTGCACTTGACCGCCTCAGCGTTGCTAACCCCGCTTCCTTCCAATGAAATGCACTACCGAGGCCAACCGCGTGTGGTATGTGCGTTCGTTGACTTCGCGGTCGAGTTCTTGCTGAGGATGGCCTCCAGGTTCGGGAATTCACGTTGGATCTTGGCGACGCTCATAAGGAAATCGACGTCTTTCGGGCCGCCGGTGTCGCGGGGCAACTGGGCCTCGGAATAGGCTTCCAACAACACGATCCCGCCGGGTTGCAAACACCGCTCGACGAGCGGGTAGAGTCGCGCGCGGATGACGCTGGGCAGATGGGCCGAAATGGAGATGACCGAACCGTACTGGCCGGCCTCTGGTTCAAACGCTGCGAGATCGCCCACTTCCGTGTGAATCGTCACGTTCCGGGACTCGGCCAGTTGCCGCGCTTTCGCGAGACCGACGTCCGATCCATCCACACAATGGACTTCCAACCCCAGCGTCGCCAGGAAGACCCCGTTGCGCCCTTCCCCCTCCGCCAACGACAGCACCGGGCCTTTGAGCATCGATGCATGTTCCGCAAGGAACGTATTCGGTTCCGTTCCGTAGATGTATTCGTCTACCGCGTAGCGTTCATTCCACATAGGGTCTCCAAAGATGTTGACGCTGTCTTGGATCTTTATTTCTTGTCCGGGACTTGTCGTCGCCTGTCAGCTTGTTCTCCTGAATTCCTCGCTTTTTGATGAAGCAAGCTTCTCAAGTGCCGAGGTTATCTTCCTGCAAGCGTCCGAGATGCAGATGCCGAGGTAGAGTAAACCACAGAATATTATAAATGCGCTAATAGTATTCTCCATAACTGACTCCCGTAGTTTCAGAATCGTGAACATGCGCTTGCTTCAATTCCAGCTATAAGACTCAAAGCGATCACTCTGATGAGCTGACGACCGAACATGACGTCATCTATTTTGTGCGCGAGCCAGGTGTTCGCAGTCTCTACGGCACGGCCAACACGAATTAGTGCGACCGTACCCCTAGTGTATCACGGGAAGGCAAATCCAGCAATACGTGAGGCGAGTGGGAATGATTGGGATCGCGGTTTGGGAGTAACGATTGCCCGATGAATAGCGGGTAGTGATACTCGGAGGCCCCGTTGATCGCGGGTGATCCGATAGCCCTGACCGCGGTTGGAGCAACAACAACTCTACCGCCCCTTCGGGGCTTTGTGAAGAGGGGAATCTGGCAAACCCAACGTTCCGCTTCGCTCCACGTTGGGCTACAATCTTTCGCCCCGCTGGGGCGTAGAGCGCGCGACGTATCTGCTACGTGAGGTTATTCGGTTTAATAATGCCTTGACAGAGCTTTTAGCAAGGAGTTCGCGCGGTCCGCCGAGTTCGCTTTTCCGCGAGATGTCCGAGTATCACTCCCGGCCCGCTAGGTATCAATCATGTCAAAAGCACTGACAGGAAAGACTCGCTCGATCCGTCCGCCCCTGTCGACAATAATCTCGTAGGGACCTGAGATGTTGTTTTGCGGGTCGGGGTTCTTCCCCCAGCGGATGAAGAACGTGTGCCGGCCGCGGGGAATACCCTTGAACTCGAACCGGCCGGCGCTGTCAAGGTGTGCGCGCAACAGTGTGACAGGGACGTCGAGGGGCAGCGTCACTTTGGCCGGTTCTGTTCCCGATTGGCGCCCCCACCACTTGTAGGGTATAGATGAAGCACTCCACCATTCCTCCGGCATTTGGCGATGCCAATCTACCGCCTCCTTCGTGGTCTTGGGATGTCCTTTTGGCGGTCCTTCATATCCAAGCGACTTGTAATCTTCTTCCAACAGGAGGAACGCGGCTCCGAAGACCCCGTTGAGCGGGAATTCGTAACTGCGCGTCACGCCAAAATCCTCCCACTGAATCTGTCCGGCGAGACTGCCGGTGAGCGTTCCACACCCGGAACCGGCAAGGCTCACGGCAACGCAGAGCGTTGCGAAGAATGCCCGGCACGGCATCCGTTCCGGCAGGTCTGTTCGATCAACTTCCACCGTTCACTCCCGCTGTTTCGGCTGGCGTTTGTGGCGCACCTTGAAGTCGTCTATGAGAGTACGGCTTCTTGCTATTGCGATTAGGCATAAGTAAAGGTTGCGAAATGCCAAGGACGTTTATTGTTGCTCTGCGTTCCTGTTTGAATTGAGGTGGACGCTCAACAGGTAAGCAAGAACAAGAGCCACATACAACTGGCCTACTATGGTCTGAAGCATCACGAATGTCTCGGCCCATGCGGTTCGGGGTGTGACATCACCATAGCCCTGGGTCGCAAGTGTAATGAAACTGAAGTAACTCAAGCGGCTGAAGGTTGCCGACAGGCGGTCGGTAGTCCCCGTGATAGGTACTTCCAGCCCGTCGAAAGAGCCCGGATGGAGCAATTCCATCGAGGTGTAGACAAAAGCCCATATGTAGCCGAACACGAGATAGAGTGATACCGCGCCCAGGATGTCGTTCAGTAGAATCTGCTTGCTGCGGAGCAGCGAGAAGAGGAGCATGACTACGCAATAAAAGAGCAGGACAACGCATGCCGCGACCAAAGCGAACGAAACGGCGAGCGATGCGCGGGGCCCGGCGGTTTCGTCCCATTTGTATGATATCAGGATCAGGCCAACCGTAATAGATGCAAGACCAATGAGAATCCATCGTGCCCGCCGCAATGCACCTGTCACGGCCCAAGCTGCAGTCAGGAGTACAAGTCCGAAAAACTGAATGACAAAAGTTGTGTCCAGTACCGGACGCAGGAGAATGAGAAGAAACAATATGGCAGTCAGATGGGCATAACCCCACCGGATACTCTTCCACTTATTCTGGGCAGGTTCCTCTGGGATCATTGGGAACCCTGATGTACGGGTATCCGGAAGAAGATTGCGTACAGCACGGGAACGAACAGCAGCGTAAGGCCGGTTGCAAAGGCGAGTCCAAACATGATCGTCACGGCCATGCTTTTGAAGAATGGGTCAAGCAGCAGGGGCGCTACGCCGAGGATGGTGGTTACCGCGCCCATGCACACGGGCCTCACGCGGCTTGCGGCGGAATCGAGAATCGCGGCAAACCGTTCCTTACCCTGCCCAATCTCAAGGTCAATCTGATCCACCAGCACTATCGCATTCTTGATCAGCATCCCGGTAAGGCTCAGGAAGCCGAGAATCGCCATGAACTCAAACGGAGCTTGAAATAGCAGCAATCCGATGGTTACCCCGATGATGGATAAAGGCACCGTCAACCAGATGATAAGCGGTTGGCGACTGGCATTGAAGAGAACCACGACGGTGACGACCATCGACAAGAAACAAAGGGGCAGCGTGCCCATAATGCCCTTCTGGGCTTTCGTGGAGTCCCCATACTCGCCGTTCCACACGAGGGAATAGCCCGGCGGCAGTTCGATCGCCTCAATCTTGGGCCGAATACGATCTAGCAGAGTGCTGGCCAGTTCCCCCGCACGGGGGCCGCATTGGGCCTGGATGGTGGGGAAACGGTTCTCGCGCCGGATGATGCCATTCTCGAAGACGCTTTCGAATCCACTGACCACCTGGGCGATAGGAATGTACCTACGCAGCATCGGGCTGTAGACTTGGACCTGATTGATCTCGTCCACGCTCAAGCGCTCCTGTTCGGGAAGACGTGAGATAACAGGGATCAGCTTGTCGCCTTCCCGGTAGATGCCGACTTGGGAGCCGGAGAATGCCGCCTGAAGCGAATTGCGCAAGTCCGTCAGCGTGACCCCGGCTCTCCGCGCCTGGGCCTCCGAGAACACAGGGCGTATGACGCGCATCTGTTGCCGCCAGTCGTCCTGAATGGCGATGGCGCCGCCGTCCTCGTACATGATGTTCTTGGCTTCGTCGGCGAGACGGCGCAGGACTTGCGGGTCGGGCCCGCGGAACGCGGCTTCGATCTTGCTGCCCCCTCCCGGTCCGAGCACAAACTTCCACGCCTTACCCTGGGCTTCCGGATAGGACTCATTGATGGTTGCCTGTATCTGGCCCACAAGTCCAGGAATCGAGCGGTAATCATTGACATCGACGAGTAATTGGCCGTAGCTCGCATTGGGCGATTCCGGGTTGTAGGTGAGCATGAAACGGAGGGCTCCCTGACCCGCGATGGATGTGACTCCGGTGACACCTTCCAGGCTGCTGACCTGCTGGGCGAGGGATTCAAGGTCGTCTCGCACCTGGTCGATGTGCGAACCCTGGGGAAGCCAGTAGTCGACCACGAACTGGGGCCGTGTCGATTCAGGAAAGAACCCCGAAGGCACCAGTCCAAACCCCGCGATGGAAAGCGCCAGCAGTACGATCATGAACAGGGCCGTCAGCCCGCGCAGACGGATACAGAGCCGCAGCAAACCCCGGTAGCTCCTGTAGAACCGGTTGTCATATCCCGCTGAAGTGGACGCGCCTTTCGGGGCTTTCAGCATCCGCACGCACAGGAAAGGAGTCAAGGTGATTGCGAAGAGCCAACTCAAGAGTAGCGAGTAGGTAATCACCCAGAAGAGGGAGCCGGCATATTCTCCCGTGTTGTCAGGAGAAAAGCCGATTGCGCCGAATGCCAGGGCGCCAACCGCCGTGCCGCCCAGAAGGGGCATGGTGGTCGACTTCACAACCTCCTTCGCGGATTCGGTGGGGTCATCACCGCCTTGAATCCGCACCAGTATGCCTTCGGTCACGACGATGGCGTTGTCGACAAGCATCCCGAGGGCGATAATCAAGGCGCCCAGCGAGATGCGCTGCATGTAGATGTCTTGCATGTACATGATAATCAAGGTCGCCATTACGGTCACGATCAGGACAATCCCCATGACAAGGCTCGAGCGCAGACCCATAAACAGCCACAGGGTAACAATGACAATCGCGACGGCGGCGATCAGGTTGTCCATGAAACCATCGACCGAGGTGCGCACGGAGTCGGACTGCAGGGAGATGGCGTTCAGGTCCATGCCAATCGGACGCATGGACTCGAGTTCCGCAAGGCGCGCCTTCACGGCGTCGCCCATAACCACAACGTTGCCACCCGCCACGTTTGAGACGCCGAATCCGACGGCGGGCCTCCCGTTGAAATACATGAGCGCCGAAGCGGGCTCCTTGAATCCGCGCCGGACGCTGGCCACGTCGCCAAGCCGGACTTGCTTTGTGCCATCCGACGAGGAAATCAACAGACTGGAAATGGCCTCTACGGAATCGACCTCGCCCAGCGGAGCAATCTCAATATACTTGGGCCCCACCCGCACCTTGCCGGCGGGTGCAACCGTGCTCTGGGATTTCAGGGTCTGGTAGATCTCGTCCTGGGTGATGCCCTGTAAGGCAGCGCGACTCCGGGCGATCTCAACGAAGATTGCTTCTTCGGGTTGCCCCAGGAGGGCGATACGCGCCACTCCCGGCACGAGGAGTAGTTCGCGCCGCAGGTCTTCGGCGTAGTCGGCCACTTCCGCAAGCGTATACCCCTCCCCGGTTATGGCGTAGAAGAGCGAAAACACGTCGCCGAAATCGTCATTCACCAGTATTGGACCCGCACCGGGAGGCAGGCTGCGTTCCGCATCTTTGAGTTTGTTGCGAAGCTTCGTCCACAACTGCTGCAGTTCGGCCTTGTCCTTGCTGAAGGCGCGATTCATCTCGACCTGGATTTCGGCCACGCCCGCCTTGGACACGGAGGTGATCTTCTCGACTTCCTGCAGTTGCTGAACAGCCGACTCGATCACTTCGGTCACTTCATTGGTGACCTCTCCCGGACGCGCCCCCGGATAGGGGACTATCACGACGGCCACGCGAATCACAAACTCGGGGTCTTCGAACCGCCCCAGATTCGAATACGCATAGTAGCCGCCGGCCGTGAGCAGAATGATCGACAGTACCGTGACAACGGTCTTCTTGATGAAGAATTCGGCCAGTTTCATGGGTGCTGCTCCAGTCTACTGCCCGATGGGCCGTACGGCCATGCCGTCACGAAGCTGAGACACACCCGCGGTCGCGATCGTGTCTCCCGGTTGCAGCCCTTCGAGGACCTCAATGCTGTCTCCCGTGAGCCTGCCTGTCTTGACCGGCTTGGAATGCACCTGCATCGATTGCGTGTCAATAAGCCAGATCGTGGCGCTCCCGTCCGTGGCCGCACCGACAGACTCCACAGGAACCAGCAGCGGCGCCTTGCCGGCATCGAGCCCCGATACCTTCACCGTGACTTCCGCCGTCATTCCAGGAAACACATTGAGATCGGGGGGGGCGTCCATGCCAAGAGTAAGACGATACGTCTGCGTCACGGTATCGGCTTCTGTGCTGAATTGCCTGAGCTCGGCCGGGTACGATTTCGAAGTGTCGCCCGCGAAAGCGACCTCGAAGGTATGAGTCCCGCCGGCCCGGCGCTGCAACACCAGACTCTCGGGAACCTGTAATTCCAGCTCAATCCCCCCGATATTCTGAAAACTCAACACGGCCTGCTTGCCTTGGATTTCCTGAAACTGATCGACATAAACCGTCCCCACAAGCCCATCAAAAGGTGCGCGCAAGAAGGTATCGTCCAGAGCGGCCTCCGCTTCGCGAACCTTGACCCGCACGGATTCTACGCGAGCCTCGGCCGACTGGATCTCCTCGGGGCGTGCGCCTGACCGGGCTTTGGCAAGCTGCTGGGACGCGCTCTCCATCTCCCGGCTGGCAACCGTGAACGTGGTTTCGGACACTTCAAACTCGCTCTTGGCTATCAGCCCTCTTTCGTACATTTGTTTCTGCCGGTTGAAATCGGACTGAGATTGCGCGGCGCGGGCAGAGGCCGCGGCAAGTTGAGCCTCCAGCAGCGCGATATCCTCGGCGCGCGACCCCGCTTTGAGCAGGGCCAGGTCCGCCTCGGCCCCGGCGAGCGTGCTCTTCGCCTCGGCAACACGGTTCTCAAAATCGCGCGGGTCCAGCCGGGCCAGCACATCCCCTGCGGAAAACTCCTTGCCTTCAACTGCGGCAATTTCGGTGATGGTGCCCGAAACGCGGAAGGAAAGGTCCGAGCGGTCGCCAGCGCGGGCGACCGCGGGGAACTTGCGCTCCACTTCGGCGGCGGGCGACTCGATTGTCATCATCTTGACCGGCCTGCTGGACGGTTCGCTTTCCACCGTTTCGACCCCTCCGCAACCTGTCAGCTGGGTCGCCAGGATCCCCGAAATCAGGACACTCAAGGGTACCAGCAACAAGCCGGAGCGGCGTCGGAATAGACAAGAGCATTCGCACTGCCGGACGTGAACGGTAGACACGACACAGTATCCCCCTGATCAAGATTTCGGTTCAATGTACTGCCCATTGTATAATCAAGTGTCAGCGACGCTCAAGTATCAGATGCAGCAGGTTGGAGTGTGACCATGACCGCCTCTCCTCTCGGAATCCTTCTCCCGTTTTCCTTTGCCGTATTGCCGCTCGTGCTCTCCGCGTCACTCCCAGGCGCAGCGGCGGAAGCTCCGGACTCCCTGACTCTGCCTGGCGAAACGACTGGACAGCCCGTGCCGGGGCCGGACAGTTCCTCCAGCATACGTTCAGAGGTCGAGGTGACACTGCTTGATATGCAGTCGCTTCTGAACGCGGTGCGGCTTGAAGGGGAGCAGGTGGTGGCCGTGGTCAGCCTGGAGGAGGCAATCGCCACGGCCATGAAGCAGAACCCAAGCCTGCTGGTCGCCTCCATTGAACCTCAGTTGGCCGGCGAAAGCGTGAAAGCCGCGAAGGGCGATTTTGATCCACGCGTCCGGTCAAGCGTTGAGATGGGGGAATCGGACACAGACCAGGAGCAGAGGCGAAGCCTTCTCGATATCGCCGGCGATGTCGGGCCGTACCCCGGCGTGTCCGTGGATGATTCGTCGCGCACGCTGGAAGTTGGGATCGGCGGAAAGCTGTTCACAGGGCTTCAATACGACGTGAGCGCTGTCCGTTCGACGACGGACCGCGATATCAACACGCCAGGCGGCGACAGCACCACAGACAAGGATACCGTGGCACTGACACTTACGCAGCCGCTGCTGCGCGGAGCCGGTATCCAGGTCAACCGTGCCGAAATCCTGAAGGCGCGGCAAAACACGGCGGCATCGGAAGCGGACCTGTACCTGCAGCAGCAGAACACGGTTGCCGACACCATCGGCGCCTATTGGCAGCTGGTGGGGGCGTTCGCCGCGGTGAAAGTCCGGGAATCGGCCGTCCAGACCGCCGAGCAGTTGCTCGCGGATACCCGGCAGCGAAATGAGCTGGGCGCGTCCAGTGACCTTGAGACCTTGACGGCGCAGTCGGCTTTGGCCCGTCGGCAGAATGACCTCATATCCGCCTTCGCGGATGCCGGGCGCGCAAGCGATCATCTCAAAGGGATCCTGGACCTGCGGAGAGACGGCATCATGGAATCGGCGATGCTTACACCGGTGACCCCGCTGGCCGGTATCGACCTTGATCAACTACGCCAAACTGGGCACCTGGATGAACGTATTCTCGCCGCATGGGACCAGCGCCCCGAACTGCACATCAAAGATGCCCAAGCGGCGATAGCGCAAATCACCTTACGGCAACGGCGCAATGCTCGATTCCCCAGCCTGGACCTTGTCGGGCAATACGGATGGCGAGACACCGATGAAGACTACAACGGCATCGTAGCCGGCGACACGTCGGAAGACGGCGAATTCTGGAGTCTGGCAATGAAGGCCTCCGCGCCGATTGGAAACCGGCGCGCCAGGGCCGAGTACCGAAGCGCGCAATTGCGGCAGGATCAAGTTGGCCGGGAGAAGCAGCAGCTGCGCACGTACATCGCTGAAGACTTGAGACAGTCAATGCGCGAAACGAGCAAGTACGTGGTGCTGGTGGAGAACGCCCGCAAGACCGTTGAGCTTGAAAGAGTCCGGTTCCAGGCTGAGCAAGAACGGTATCACTTCGGCACATCAACGGCTTTCCATCTGGTCCAAGTCCAGGACGACCTCATCGCGGAAGAGACCCGCCTCGCGCAGGCGGAGGCGGCATTGCTGGCTGCACAAGCCGATCTGCAACGCGCGGAAGGGACCCTGCTGAGTGACTTGGGACTGGGCATGATGGCGGAACGAGTCCAAGACTCGACAGGGGTGACCATTGACAAAACGGCGGGGGGCGAGTAAACTCTTGACAAGATGGACGGTTTCCGATGCGTCGCCAGCGCGTCGGGTATACTGGAGCATGCAAAAAGGAGTTCAGGCCTGGACCGTTGCAGGAGGTATTGACCCATGAAGCATATTTCGCTGGTTACCAAGACGATGCCCGCCAGGGCGGATTTGTGGCAAGACATTGTTTGTGAAGTGACAGGCGTGGTGGTGCGGTTGCTGGAAGTCAAGGGCGGGTCAGTACCGCTGTTGACCTTCCTGGATGAAAAATGCCAGCCGAATCCTGTCCTGGAACAGTAGAACTCGGGTTTTGAGCAGAATAGAGGACTCCCGTGATGCTTGCGTCCCGGGAGTCTTTTTTTATGGATAAACGAGGCTGAAGACTGCTGAGAGACAGGGTCGCGAACTAATAATACTGCGCATTATTTCCAACTATAGTATGTCATTCCTGCCATATTCGGTCTTTTTTTGATTGTCATTGGACATATTGCGGAATATTCGGTGTATAATATCAAGTAGGCTGTGCTGTATTGGCCGAGACGCTAAGTTGGGGTCGGGAAAACTATTGACAAGCGTTACGAATTAACCCATAATAGGTACTGGTTGTGTACTGGTAGCTAGATTATGGGTTCTCCGGCGCTTGGGCCGGGAATCGCGTAGGGCTCATACGATAAGGGGGCGCCATGCGAACGAATTGGATTCGGAGAATCGGCACAACAGCAATGGCCGCGCTGCTGGTGGTCTCGATGGCAGGCTGTCCGGCGACCACCATCGTAGTCATCAATGATGAAGTATTGGATGCTGCGATTCGCGCCGCCCTGGGTCACCCGCTGGGCTTTCTCACACGGGCCGACCTGCTCACGCTGCACAGTCTCGATGTGCGGGAGTTGGACATCCGGAATCTGTCCGGCCTGGAATATTGCACCAACTTGACCTTCCTCGACTTGAGCGGGAATCCGATCTCGGACATTACACCGCTTTCCACGCTGATCAATCTGCAGAGCCTGAATCTGGACGGCACGGATGTGTACGACATCGCGGCGCTGGCGGGCTTGCCGAATCTGGATTCCGTCAGTCTGTGCGGCTCGTTGATCACGGATATCCAAGCCCTGGTAACCAACTCGGTAAATGGCGGGTTGGGACCCGGGGATTTTGTGAATCTGACCTGCGGCTCGCTGGGCGACCAGGCGGAGACCTTTGACATCCCCTTCCTCGAAGGAGAAGGGGTGAACGTGGTCTGCTGCGACGACAGCGAAAGCTGAGCGTACATTGAACTGTTGATGATCCCCGTTCCGGTGGCGCCGGACGCGGGGTAGCGTGGCCGGGCGTGTCGCGGTGCCCGGCCCTGGGCATGATGGGTTCCGCGGCCCTGGAGACGTATGGAAAGTCGCGAGGTCTCCGAAAACCTACGGAGAGAGATTCTGATATTTGGGGTCTAATCTCCTCGTAGAGGGACGTACTGTTATGAAACGTCTGCTGGCATCATTCCTCCCCGTGTTGACCTTCTCCGTCGTCTGCCTGCCGCTGACCGGCTGTCCCACGGGGACGGGTACGGGGCCAGTGCTGCAGATCAACCCGGTGGCAATCAATTTCGGGTCTCTGGCGGATAAGAAGACCATCGGGATCACGAACTCCGGAAGCGGAGCGATCACGTGGAGCATCCAGGAGAGTATCGACTGGTTGTCGGCCGATGTGACGGTGGGGACCACGACGACTGAGTTGGACCGCGTCAAATTCACCGCGGACCGGACGGGTCTGGCCGTGGGCACCTACACGGGGACGGTGACCGTTGCTTCGAGCGCCGGCATGAAAGAGATTGCGGTCGCCATGTCGGTGCCGGGCACGCCGGAGATCAATGTCAATCCGCTCACCATCAACCTGCTGAATAACCAGGAGACGGCTGAATTCACCATCACAAATGATGGGGACGGTCCCCTTACCTGGAGCATTGAACTGCAGGATGCGGATGATCCGGGAACGGAGATCGATATCCCCGAGTACATGACCATCTCCCCCACCGGGGGGACAACGCTACCCGGCGCCCAGAGCGTGGTCGAGATCGAGATCGACCGCGACCTTCTGGAAGAGGCGGGGGTCTCCGGTTTCCTCTTCTTCATCACGTCGAACGCGGGGAAC
>JADLCA010000080.1 GCA_020847495.1 Candidatus Hydrogenedentota bacterium
GGCGCGCTGCGCGATGTCCCGCGCGTTCTGGTCGAAGAGGTCCAGGTCCACAAAGGCGAGCGGCATGGGGTATCCGCTCAAGGAGTCCTTGTAATATTGATAGCTTCGCTCCATCAATGGCCTTTCGGACGGGACGCGCCATTCGTCTGACAGTAGTCCCATTCTCCATAGGCATTTGTGGCGGATCAAGGTTGCGTCGGATAAGGCCTTGGCGAATTCCGGGTGTGGGGCTACACATCCCCCTCGGCCCAGCGGGCCTGCCCCCTTCAAAGGGGGACCTTGTGCCCGGCCCTTCGGGCTGAGCCATCTTGGCGCCGAGCGCACACTTGCTCCTCTCAATCACTTCATTTCTACAAACATAGTGTTGCATAGGTCCTCCTTTGAAGGGGGTGAAGGGGGATGTTCTTCTCTTCCTATTGCGCGCTGCGCATGCTTCCCTGCCAGACGGATCGGTCGGAGCCGTCCGATTTCTTGCGCATGGTTTGGCGCGCGCGATCTCACTCGCTGGACTGAGGCGCCCGCGGTGCGCATAATGTGTGTGAGTCTGCAAGGTTCCGCGGTAATGTGTCGTCTTCATTCTGCTCGCAGCAGCGCTCCAGGTCCGAATGGTGCGGTGCACTCGGGAGGGATGCCTTGAAACACGAAGCGTTTGCCACGACCGCCCGGGGGTTGCGCCGGGAAAGTCCGCCCATGGTGTTGTTCGAGAAGGCCAAGCGCCTTGGCACATGGAACCCGAGTGCGCTGGATTTCACGCAGGACTTACAGGACTGGGCCGCGCTGGATGATGTGGAACGTGACGCCATCCTGCTGCTCACCTCGTTGTTTGTTGCGGGCGAGGAGGCCGTCACACTGGACATCCTGCCCTTGCTGCACGTTGTCGCCCGCGAGGGACGAATCGAAGAGGAGGTCTACTTGACGTCGTTCCTGTGGGAAGAGGCCAAGCATACGGATTTCTTTGCGCGCTTCTTGACCGATGTCGCGGGCAACTCCACAGACCTTTCGCATTACCATCAAGACAACTATCGCCGGATCTTCTACGAGGCGCTGCCCGAAGCCTTGGGCGCACTTTGGACCGATCCGAGTCCCGAGGCGCTGGCGCGGGCATCGACAACCTACAATCTCGTGGTCGAAGGGATCATCGCGGAAACCGGCTACCACGCCTACTTCATCGCATTGGACAAGAAGAACGTACTGCCTGCGACGCGCAAAGGCGTCGCCCTCATCAAACGGGACGAGGCGCGACACCTGGCCTATGGCATGTACCTGCTCTCGCGGTTGATGTCTGAGGATCCGAGCCTGTGGGACGTCGTTCAGGATACGATGAACACCTTGATGGGATCGGTGATGGGGTTGATTCACGAAACGTTTGGCCGGTACGAGGTTCCGCCGTTCGGCGAGGACGAATCGACGTTTACGAACTATGCCATGGGCCAGTTCCAGAAACGGCTCGGCCGCCTGGAGCGGGCACGCGGGATTTCGAGGGAAGAGGTGGATCAGATGGCGCTCACCATTATCGCCGCGGAAGACGCGTGAGTCCCCGGCTTGCGCGGTCCACAGGGCATCAACCAAGGAGAGGATTTCGACGTGTCGAATCACAAACTGGATTTAGTTATTGAGCAACTCACCATCTGTAAGGGGGAGACGCTTCGTATCGCGGGAGGAGTGGCCGAGGCCGACCGCTTCCGCCAGCTCAAAGAGGGCAAGGCGCACCCCGCGTGGCTTGTGGGTCACCTGACGAGCAGTGCGGACACGATCGTATTAGGGTGGATGCTGGAGCGGGAATCAAGCCTTCCCAAAGGGTTCCGTAAGCAGTTTGCTCCGGATTTCGCGGGGGGGCTCCCCATCACCCCGAAACCCGAGGACTACCCGGCCTGGGACGAGGTGCTCGGGCTCTATGATGAGATGATGGGCAAGGTCATCACCGGCATTGGCGGGCTGGAAGATGGCGATTTCCCGTCACCTCTAAAAGGAAACATACCCGACTCGCTACGGGGCTTCTTCAGCAGCGTCGGACAAACCCTCAACATCATGGTGTTGCACGACTCGTATCACCGCGGCCAGATCGGAATGCTCTCGAAATTGAATAGCTGAGGCTATTCGGCGTCGTAGATCTGTACCCGTGACCAGTACGAGGCGAAGCGCGCCAGGAACTCCTTGTGCACGGGATGTACCTGGTATGCGTCGTGGCCGGCGACATCGTCAAAGACCACCGTCAGCGCAAAGGCATAGCCCCGCTCGATCACCGGGCGGGGCGTTGTTTTCGCGGGCACGCCGACATAGAGAGCGCGTACGTGCTCAATAGCAGTCAGCGATTCAAGGCCCTTGCGAAAATCGTCCCGTTGCTGCTGCGTGCGGTCGGCGTGAATCCAGAAGAATACGGAATGGACAAGCATGGTATTAATCCTCTGCATCTCAGTGGGCGCCCCCTGTTTGGCCCCGCAAGGAGCATAGGCGAATCCATGCTGCCGAGGCAACCTTTTCGGCCTTTTCCGCCATTCATTCATTGACCCGGGTTCATGCGGCGGGTAGACTCGGATTTCGTCCGAGTCGTGGGGTAAGGAGATCGACACAATGAAACGGGACAAGAAACTCCGTGCGGGGGTCATTGGGGCGGGCGCCATCGCGCAGGCGTGCCATATGCCTGGGTATGCGCGCAACAAGCATGTTGAGCTGACGGCGTTCGCCGACCCGGCAGCGGCCCGTCATGAAGAGGTTCTGCAGGCCTTTCCTGGGCTGCGCGGGTACCGCTCGTACCGGGACATGCTGAAGGCTGAAGACCTGGACATCGTGAGCGTTTGCACGCCCAATGCGTATCACGCACGCGCCACTATCGCGGCCCTCGAAGCGGGCTATCACGTATTGTGCGAGAAACCCATCGCGACGACGCTGAAAGAGGCCGACCGCATGATCGCGGCGGCTCGCGACGCCCGCAGGAAGCTCATGGTCGGGTTTACGCATCGTCTGTATAGCGGCCCGGGCAAATGCCACGCATTATTGGCAAAGAAGTCTATCGGCAAACCCTTCATGATCCGCGTGCGTTTTGCACATGGAGGCCCCTATCCCGGTTGGGCGAAGGACAAGTGGTTCTACGATCCGAAACTCGCGGCCGGCGGCGCGATGCTCGACATGGGCATCCACGCCATTGACCTGAGCCTGTGGCTGATGGGACCCATCGCCGCAGTGTCGGCGAAGGCCGCGACGCTCGTGAAGAAAATTGCCGTGGACGACAACGCAGTGCTCCTGCTCGAATTCACGAGCGGCGCGCTGGGTTACATCGAAGTCGGTTGGACCAGCAAGCCGGGTTTCGTGGGCTTCGAGATTTACGGTACGGAAGGCTCGCTCATCTGCGATTACCTCCACAGCCTGCGGCTCTGCGAAGGGAAGGCCAGCGCAGGAACAGACAGCAGTGATGTCTGGACGACCCTGGATGCGAACCCGGCCACGGGCGGGTGGGAGGTCGAAATCGATCATTGGATTGACGTGGTGCTGGGCAAGGAGAAACTCACCATGACCGGACAGGTCGGCCGCAACGCGCTGGAAGTTGCCCTGGCCGCCTACCGGTCGAGCAAGACAGGTAGAAGAATCGCGCTCAAGTAGCGCCCATGTCCCCAGGGGTGACTTCCGGAAAGGGTAATGCCGTGCGATCCGCACTCATGATGTACATCGTGGCGGGAATTCTGTCAGCGTTTGCCGCGAGCCCCATGTATCGTCCTGGACAGGAGTACCGGACCACCACATCCGCGGCCTATGAAGTGAGCATTCAGAAGAACGGCCGGATCGACGTGAATCTCACCGGCGGCGATCCGGTCTTCCTCGACGCGCAACAAATGATCTGGTTGGAGGGCGAAGCGAAGGCGCAGCCGCTCTCGATCGATGGACGCCACACGGCCCGCCAGGAAGTAAGCGACCGCCTCGGCAAAGGCCAAGGCATGGTCA
>JADLCA010000081.1 GCA_020847495.1 Candidatus Hydrogenedentota bacterium
CCCTTGTTGAAGAAAGGAACGCCGATCAGGTTTGGCTTGCCGTATTCGGCGACCACATCGCGGTACGTAATTTCGCTGGAAAAAGTCCATGCTTCCCGCCGGGTCAAGTCGGCTTCTTCGGGGGCGGACATGAGAACCGGCGCCATGATGTGCACAGGCCATTCCGGCCACGAGGGGTCGGTCACCCGCTCCATCACCAGGTAGACGCGCCCGCGGCAGTAGTGGACGTTGCAGGGCGCCTGGTGCCACTCCTGGTCCTGCGTCAGCCAAGTGACAGCAGTCCACGTGGCGCCCCCATCGTCCGAACGCATGATGCCCAGATTCATGTTGTGTCCGAGCACATAGACAGATTTGCCCGCCACGAAGGGCCGGGCATGATAGATCGGCATTCCCGCGCGCTGGGTCCACGTGCGTCCCCCGTCGGAACTGGTGCAGACGCGCCCTTTGAGCGGAGCGCCGTCGGGACAGGTCTCGTCCTTCACGGTGTGCTCGTGGTCGAAGGTGGCAACCAGGGTGCCGTCCGGCAACACGGCAATTCCGGGACTGTAGGCATAAACCTTTGCGGGGGTGGGAGATTCGTAAACGATGACGGGGGCATGGTCGAGCAACGGGATGGCTCGCGTCGAGGGGGAGGACTCCGCACCAGCTACGCTCGTCGCGCCGGCTGCCGCGGAGGCGGCCGTTCCTTGAACAAGCCGAGCCAGGAAACGTCTTCTATCCACGTTGTAACTCCTTCTGGCAACGCCGGTGTGCCCCTACGGGGAAAACCCCCTGAACCAGGTCCCATGGTACGTTTCATCGACAGGGTATTCCAGCGAGCCATTGGTTTGGTGGGAAGGGTTCCATGGCTACACGAGGCAGCCATAGTCTCTCCTTGGCATCGCCAAGTTATTCGGAAATAGTTAGTTAAGAAGACCCACGGACGAAATTGGCAATCCCCTCGCACGCGTGGCAGAATTCGCTGCGGACCGCCCGGGGCGGAACCGCAGAGCGCAAAAGGTGTTCAAATCTATGTGGTTGAGGCAACCCAGATCATGACGGGACTCTCGGACTGGGACCTCGTGGCGCAGGCCCGCGGCGGCGATATGGATAGTTTCGCCCGGCTGGTTCACCGCTACGAGGCGCCGCTGATCCATTTCTGTTTCCGCATGGTGGGTTCCCATCAGGATGCCCAGGACCTCGCCCAGGAGAGTTTTGTGCGTGTGTACCGGTATCTGGATCGGCTCAAGCCCGAGGCCAAGTTCTCGACGGCGCTATTTGGGATGGCCCGCAACCTCACGCTGAACTATCTGAGGGATGCAGGCCGCCGAGGACGGGGCAAGGTCAGGTCACTGACCCGGGAAGACGAGACGGATAGCGCCGTGGCCGATGACGTGCACCGGCCGGACCGGGAGGCGCGCCTTCGGGAAATCGAAGGCATTCTTGAGCGGGCACTGGACTCGCTCACCCCTGAGCACAAAGAGGTCCTGGTGCTGCGGGAGATCCAGGGGATGGATTACGATGCCATCGCGGCAATTGTGCGTTGCCGGAAAGGCACCGTGAAGAGCAGGCTCGCACGGGCGCGCGAGCAGCTACGAGTTCGCCTGATCGAACTCGGAGGTGAATTGCTATGAACGACAGGCGGTTGAATGAAGAGTTGTCGGCGTATCTCGACGGCGAGGCACGGGACGCGGACGGCGTGGCGCGCATCCTGAAGAGTGACCCGCAAGCCGCGCGCAGGTATGAGGAACTCGCGCGCCTGTCGTCCCACTTGAAAAGCCTGCCTGGACCGGAGGTCCACCCCGCTTTTGCGACGCGCGTGTTGGCAAGCGCCCGCGAGCAATCTTTGAAGGGACGCACAAACCGTTTGCGGTACTGGCTGCCGGCCAGTGCGTTGGCCGCGCTGACGCTGGCCGCAGTGGCGGCGGCCGTTCTGCGCGGAGGACCAGAACCGGCGGTTGACCCGAGTGTGGCCGCTGTTCTTGAATTGCGCCACGGCAACGAAGCCGAACTGGGACCGTTCGCCACCCTCATGGACCAGGACATCCTGGCCCCGCTGGAGACGTCTGCGGCCGAACCTATTGCCGCCCCGGATTCATCTGCCGTGGATACCATGGAGATGGCGCTTGCCAGCATGGTGTGGTTCGAATCCGAGGATACGGCGCGAAACGAAACGCAGGATGTGGACAGCATGCTGGAATCGCTCAACGATGCGGAGATCACGGTGTTGAGAGAGTTGCTCGTAGAGTATGCGGCGCAAGGGGACACAATATGAGAATGATGGTGACGGTGCTTTGCGGCCTGCTGGCGATCGGCCTGCTGGGACCGCTTGCCCGGGCGGGTGAGGAGGTCTGCAAAGGCGAGCCTGACCGCAAAGAGGGATGGCGCGACGGCGACAAGTCCGATGCGTTGCACGACAAGGAAATCCGCGAGATGGTGACCACCGTGATGATGGTCCGCATGTCGCGGGAACTGGAACTGAACGATGAGCAGACCGTCTTGATGGTCCGTAACTTCACGACCCTGCGGGACCATCTAACTGCGTTGAGCGAGGAGCGCGATGCGCTTGTCGGCAAACTCCGTGACGCGGTGAAGACCAGCGCGCCCGATGCCGAGCTTCAGCCGGTGCTGGATCAGCTTATGGCGGTGGACAGCAAGCGGGAGCAGGCGCGCCGCGAGGCCTACGAAAAGGCCGGCACAAACCTCTCCGTGATGCAGCGGGCGAAGCTGTATATCTTCATCCAGGACTTTGAGGGACACTTGCGCCGTCTGGTCCAGCGCGCGCGGGAACTGGGAAGTGACAAGGTGATGCGGTGGCGCGAAGAAGGAATGCCTCCGGCGGTTGCGGAGGGCTTGAAGCGGCGAGGCGCCGAAGGAGAGCACCCGGGTAAGGCGCCGGGAGACGGGCCGCGCCCTGACGTGAAGAAACCTTCGGGCATACCGGTTCCTCCGCCGCCAGCACTCCAGCAGTAGGTACGCGACGGTGCGTACCAGACGTGCGCACCGCTGAGAATCGATTCCGCCAAATTCAGAAAGCGCACGAAGATCTTTGGGTCTGGGCACATGTCCCGGGCCCTTGTTCTTTTAAGAGGTCAGCAGTGACGCCGGCGCTCCCGGCGCCTGGTAGGGCGGAATTGCTTCCCGCCCTCTTCGCCGGATGGGAATCGCCGTTGGCAGCGCTCCTGGAGGCATTCCCAGTGGTGCCGGTTTTGGACTACGGAGGCTTGCCTCTGCTTTCACTAAGCACGCTTGCCTGCGGTCCACGCGGATGGTCCTGACGAACGCCACGGACTTACACAGACTGGCACGGACTTACAGGGACGTGCGATCAGATGCCGGACCCGTGCGTACGCGTTGACAATGCGTGGCGGGCATCCCTAGGATGACTTTCCCGTGAAGTGCCAGAATCCTGAGATTTGGAGCGATTTGCAGTGAAAAAAGTTGCAAGAATCCTGCTGGGTGTCGTGTTTCTGCTCGTCGTCGTTGCGTTGGCCGCGCTATTCATCGCCGACAGCAAGTATCAGTTTCTCCGAAACGGACCCGAAGTGTCACATGAAACACTTGTGCGCCCCGATACGAGTGTGCGCATCGTGGCGCGGCCGGAAGGCGCGCGCGCGTTGATCGCGTCGGAGTTGGGGGTACAGGCCCCGCCGGACTGGGTTCTTTCGCGCGTGCTGCCGCACGAGATTGCGATCCTGTTGACCCCTCACCTGGACACCGGGCGTCTCGAGCTTGACCTGTTCTGCAATCCGCAGAGACTGGGCCCCGTGATTTCTGAGCAATCCGCAGCCCTCGGAATGGACCAGGCCTATCCGTTCATCACGTGGAACAGCAATCGCCTCGCAAGCCGGGAGCGCGGCGTTCTGGTGCAGGACGGCTACTTGGACATGGACCAAAACGTGCGGGATGCTGTACAGCGGCATTGGGGTACCTTGTCCCAGTTGAGCCGGCCAAGAGTGGAGGGAAGCCACATCGTGGAAGCCGTCGCCGACAATCGGGATGGCACGCTCTTCGCCCTGCTCATGACATTGAACGCGAAGGGAATTATAGAACTGCCCATTGCGGAGGAAGACTTGGCCAAGGGGTTGATGCCGATCGCCACCGTGCGCCTCATGGCTGACCTGCAATCGACGGATACGGCCGCCTTGCGGCTCGTGGTGGACTGCGTGCCGCAGGCGGAACCGGGGCAGATTACGGCCACGAGTTTCCTGATTGGCGGGTTGCTGGGTCAGGCTTCGGTGGTGCTGAAAGACGCGTATAACGTGGACTTCACGGGGTCCAAGAAGGCGGAAGGCACAAACATCGTCGCGGACTACACCCTCTCCCCCATCCAGCGCTTGCTTCGGTAGAAGAACTCAAAGTTAGCCGTCGCCTCTTCGGTACTGCCTCGCTCGCCGAGCGCGGCAGCAAGTGCCTGTGGGTGCCCAGAAGTCCGCAAATGTTCCATTCTCGCCCCCAGTTGCCCCTATCCGTTTCATGTGAAAGGAACCACATTTGAAGGCGGACGTCAGTGCTATCAGTGGAAGGCGGTCGTGTGCTGCCGCGCTCGGCGAGCGAGGCAGTACCAGAGAGAACGTCTCCCTGCAAATCGCGCGGGAATTGGCCTCGGCCGTTCTCACATGCGCTCGAGCGCATGGATGCCCAGAAGGCCCAACGCATTCTCCAGGGTTTGCCGTGTCGCGGCGCATATCTGAATGCGGGTATTGCGTTGCGCTTCGGGGGCGTCGAGCACGGGGCATTCGTGATAGAACGTGGTAAAAAAACGCGCGGTTTCGAGGACGAACTGCCCAATCGGGGCGACACTGCGTTGTTGGACGGCCGTGGCGACGTATTCGCGAAACGATGCCAACTTCGTGAGCAGCGCCCACTCGGCGCCCGTTTCCACGGGGAAGGGCCCGCCGGAAGGTTCGGGAACGGGCTTGCCGAACCTGCGCAGGATGGACGAGATGCGCGCACAGGAGTATTGCACGTAGGGACCGGTGTCGCCCGTAAACGACAATGACGAGTCCCAGTCGAAGATGACGTTCTTGTTCGCGCCCACGCGGAGGATGGCGAACCGGATCGCCGCGACGGCGACTTGGCCGGCGATGACCTTGCGTTCATCCGGTGTCAGGTCTTTGCACTGCTCCTCAACCTTTTCGGCGGCGCGCGCAGTAGCCTCGTCCAGGAAGTCGGACAGCAGCACGACCTTTCCCTGACGCGTGGACATCTTGCCCTCCTTCAGGAGGATGTACGAGTAGTAGATGGGCTCGGGGGCGGACTTGCCGGCGGCGGAGAGGATAAGGGCGACTTGCTGCATGTATAAGCGGTGGTCTTCGCCCAGGACAATGAGATTGAGGTCTGCGCCCTTGTCCATCTTCTCAATCGTGTAGGCGATATCGCGGTAGCCATACATGGAACTTCCGTTGGAACGCAGGAGCGCCACAAAACGGCCTTCCTCGTACGGATGCCCAATCTTCGACAGGTCCACGGAAAGCCGCATTTCCTCATCGGTGAACAGCGCATTCTTGCTACGCAGTGCGTCGAGGATGGTCTCCAAACGCGGATCCTGGACGAAGTCCGATTCACGGTCGAAACGATCGTAGGAAATGCCCAGCCGGGCCAGCACGGCGAGCTGTCCCTTCAGGCACAGGTCGGTGACGGCGCGAAAACGCTTCTTGGTTTCCTCGTCACCCTGCTCGATGCGTGCAAGCAGCTCGAAGCCCTGAGCCGCAAACTCAGGATCCTCCTCGGCGCGGGCGTTGGCCTCGGCGTACACGCGGAGCATATCATCGAACGTGAGGCTCTCGGGGTGTTCGCACGAGAGCACGAGCAGGGCGATTTGCCGGCCAATGTCGTTGACGTAGTAGTGAACCTCCACGTCGTATTGTTCGAAGCGGAGCAGACGCACCAGGCTGTCGCCAATCATGGCGTTCCGGGCACGTCCGACATGCGGGCTGGCGTTGGGATTGATGCTCGTGTGCTCCACGAGCGCGCGTTTGCCCGCGCCGGTCTCATTGCTCCCGTAGCGGGGGCCTTCCCGCAAGATTCGTTCGACGATCCGCCGTCCATAGACCTCGCGGTCCAAACGAAAATTCACGTACGGACCCGCCGTGAAGGTCTCTTTCACGTCAGAACCAAACGCGATCTCCTTGGCGATGCGCGCAGCGAACTGGGGAGGCGCGAGACTGAGCTTGCGGGCGGCCTCAAAGGTGCGCAGGGCGACGTCGCCCATCTCCAGGTTTGGAGGCGCGGAGAAGGCAAGGTCCTCGGAGGTCAGCTCCGGGAATGCGGACAAGATGGGATCGGCCAGACTTTGGTACGGGTTCAAGAAACACTTCTCCTGTGGTCCACGCGCGGGGGCGTCAACGCAATTGGGTTTCCGCGGACGTAAGTAGTCTCACTGAGCCGGGGCCGCAGGCGCCGCCTCAGGCTGACTACTCTCCCCGGAAGCGGGGTTCTGCCGTTCCTGATTCTTCCTCTCTATCTCGAGGCGGTCGATCTCCGAGATGTAGCGTTCCGTCACAACGGCAATATGATATCCGTAGCTGCTCTTGATGACATCGCTCAATTGGCCGATGGGGGCGGTCCAGGCAAACCGCTCCATGGAATCCGTCAGAGTCCCTTTCTCCATGGGACCGAGGTCCCCCCCGCGTGAGGCGCTCTGCGGGTCGTTCGAAAACTCTTCCGCCAGCTTTCCGAAACTCTCTCCCTTCAGAATACGTTCGCGCAGCCCGCGGACGACCTCGCGCGCGCGGGCCTCATCCGACGGATCGCCCGCGTTGAAGCGTATCAGGATGTGCTTCATCCGAACCATGGAGGTGTTCGGTGTGACCCGCTCCTGGAATGCCAATGCGGCAACCAGAATCGCGAAAATGAGTATGACGGCGCCCCACATGTACTTGGTGCGGTCTTTCGGTTCAGCCTGAGATTCCAAATCAGATGCCATCCAAGATATCTCCCATCATGCTGAAATAGCCCATGTAGAACGAGATAATCACATAGCCAATGAGACCTGCCACAAGGAGCAGGATCGCGACGCCCATGACGCGGGTGGCAATCGCCACGGCGTGCTGGGCTTCTTCCATGTGGTAGTCGGAGACCTTTTTCAGGCTTGCTTCCAGTTGCCCCGACTGTTCCCCCACGCTGAGCATTTCGCGGGCCGTAGGGGTCAAGTACTTGGAGGTCTCGAAGGACTCCACCAGGGTATGTCCCGCGCGCACGAGAGGCACCGCCTTGATGAGGTCCTTTTGCATGTAAGGATTGGCCGTCACGGCTGCGGAACTCACGATACAGTGGTCCACGCGCATGCCGCTGCCGATCAGGAGCGACATACTCCGGAAGAAGCGGGCAAGGCCGAAGCGCCGGGTAACGGGCGACAAGGGCCACACATGGGTGGCGACCAGTCCCCACACGTAGCCGAAAAGGCCCATGCGCGAGAGGATCACGCAGCCCGCGAAGATGGCGGCAAACACGAGGGTCGATTTGGCCTGGAAGATGGCGTACTCCTGGAAATACGTGAACAGATCGAAATTCGAGCGGCCGTCCGACTTGAACATCTCCTGCAGCTTGGGCAGAAGACGTAGCGCGAACATGCCCACATACCACAGGGCCGCGAGTTGGATGAACGGATAGATCAGCGACCGCACGATCCGGCGCTGCATCTCGAGGCGGTCCTCGAAATACTGCGCCAGGTCACGGAACATGACGTCGAGCTTGCCGCCCTGTTCGCCGCTGGCCAGGAGTTCGATGAAGAAGGTCGGCAAGTAACGCTTCTGGGCACGGGCAGCCTCGCCCAGGGTGGAACCGTGTTTGATAGATTCGCCCATCTGGGTGGTGACTTCGCGGATCCGCTTGTCACCATTCTGGCGGCCGACGATTTCCAGCCCCCTGATAATGGGGATCCCCGCGTCATAGGATGTCGCAAGCTGACGGCACAGGGGAACCACCTTCTTCAAAGAGATTTGAGGTGAGAACAGACCCATGGGTATTCCTGTCGTCGTAACTGCGGCCACGCCATACACCGAGCCTGGGAAGATGGGGCCTTCCACCTGCCCAGAATGTGCCAAAGTCTAGCAAATAGACGCTCCGCAACACCAATTCCAGCCCAAATGGAGCACGCTTTCAGAAGGGCCAGATAGCGGAGAGCATCTCCACCAGGGCCCGCACAGCCACGCCGAGGATCATCGATAGAACCCAAAGGCAGAAGAGCATCAGGATTAGGTACGCCTCCAGGCCGATTCCAATGGCCTGAACGGGGTAGATGGCCTCGGCGTATAGGTATTCAGCGCATTTGTGGAACATCTCTTCCGCACGGCCCGTGGCTTCGCCCGTATGCACCATATTGGAGACCATTTCGGGAAGGATACCGGTCGCGTTCAGCGCCTCATCCAGCGGCACGCCTTGTTGCACCAGCGGCACAGCCTTGCGCAGAGCGCGCTTGAGCTGCGGGTGGGTGGTGACGGCGGCGGATCGCTCGATGGCCTGGCGCAGGCCGAGGCCCGCGTCGAGCATGATGGCCATGCAACGGCAAAAACGTGCCAGGGCGAAGCGGCGCCAGAACTTGGCAATAACCCACATACGCGAGAAGATGGGGTCCGTGATGCGCCGGAGGAGTCCCAGCCTAGCAAGCACCCAGATGACAGAAAACATAGGGCCGTGCTGCCGGACGAGCCCCCAGAGAAACAGTAGGGAGTACCATTCAACACTGTGCTTGGTGAATAAAAGGCCCCGGACGTACGGAATGATAATAAACGCGGTAATCAGCACCAGAATCGCATACAGCGCGCCGCGCAGGTACAACCGTTGAATCTCAAGAACCTGGGCGTAGTGCCGGGCCAGTTCTTCCAGGACCGCCTCTTGTTTTCCCGCAATGTCCCCCGCGATCATCATTTCCACAAAGAGATCAGGTAAGTATCTTGATTGGGTCCGCAAGGCGTTTGAGAGTGTTTCGCCCCGCTGCAATGCATCGATGATAGGGGGCAACAGCTTGCGGTAGGGGCGGCCGTGCGCTTCTTCCTGGAGCAGGGTGAAAGCACGGAGAATGGGAATGCCGCCCTTGGTCAGCGTCAGGAGCATCTGACTGAGATGCGCCATGCGCTTGGTGGATAACTTCGGGGAGAAGACCCCCAATTTGACCTCCGTTCGCGGGAGCGGACGCCTCCCCGCGTGTGGTACCATCGGCAACCGGCCGCCAATCAATGGCCGGAGTGTAACAGAACGATCGGGGCGCCGCGCACTGTTTCAAGGAAGCAATCCCTGTAATGTCTGATTTGGAACCGCATTACCGCATGATGGTCCGGGAGGACCTGCCTCCGGTTCAGCGCAACCCCGTGCATGTCGTGTTGGACAATATCCGGAGCGCATTCAACGTAGGCTCTATCTTTCGCACGGCCGATGCGGGGGCAGTCGAACATCTTCACTTGTGCGGGTATACGGCGTTTCCGCCTAATCTGAAGCTGGCCAAGACGGCCCTCGGTGCAATGGACTATGTACCTTGGACCCATCGCAAGAATATCCAGGACACGTTGGATTGGCTGGAGCAGAACGGGATTCCCTGCGTCGCCGTGGAGACCGTCCCCGAAGCCGCGGGACACACGGAGTTCGCGTGGCCCCAGCCGGTGGCGGTCGTGTTCGGAAACGAGGTAACCGGCATCGGGCCGGAGGTTCTCGCGCGGTGCTCGCATGCGGTACGCATCCCCATGCGGGGCCACAAGAACACCATCAACGTGGCCACGGCGTTCGGGGTCGTCTTATTCGAGATTCTCCGCCAATGGCGGGCATTGTGAACTGAGAATCGGCCCTGTACGAATATATGCCTCGGATGTGCGTGTTTAAGAGTCGTGTTTGGATTCTGGAAGTAGCCCCTTCCCGGGGGTATGATTAAAGCCGCTGCAAGGCATGGCGCATGAAACTCAGCAGACTGCGGAGCATTCCGCAAACAACTGGAGGATAATGCTTTATGAAAAAGGTGGGTTCTAGTGTGATGGTAGCAGTAGCCGCGTTTTTCGCGCTTTCCGGGCTGGCCATGGCCGCGGACACGGCGGTGGGCGACCCCTATTCGCTGGACCATTGCGTGATGTCCGGCAAGAAATTTGCCGAGGGTTCGACCCCGGTGGTGGCGAACCTCAACGGACGCGAGATCAAGTTCTGCTGCGACGGGTGCAAGGGCAAGTTCGAGGCGGACCCCGCGGCGGTCTTCTCGAAGGTTGACAAGGAGATGATCGAGCAGCAGAAGAAGAGCTATCCGCTGGACACCTGTCTGGTTGAAGGCGGGAAGCTGGAAGAGGGCAAGGCGGTCGACTACGTGTATAACAACCGTCTCGTCCGCCTGTGTTGCGATGGATGCAAGGAGAAGATCGCGGCCGACCCGGCCAAGTATATTGGCGAGTTGGACAAGGCGGTGATTAAGGCGCAGGAAGGCTCCTACCCCTTGAAGAAGTGCCCGGTGTCCGGCGAGGAATTGGGCAGCATGGGCGACCCGGTGAAGATGGTCGTCGCGAACCAACTGGTGGAACTGTGCTGCAAGGGATGCACGAAGAAGGTGACCGCGGACCCGGCGAAGTATTTGTCCATGATCCACCCCGCCGCGGGTACGGCGACGGCTGAGAAGAAGAACTGACACACGAACCGGAAGGTCTCTTGTCAAAGCGGGGATCGCTGCAAGGCGGTCCCCGCTTCCTTATTGGATTCAGGATGACAGAGGCGAAGCCTCTCTCGTACTGCCTCGCTCGCCGAGCGCGGCGGCCCCGCGCGTCCTTCAAGTGATCGAAAACAAGCTGACCAGTGCCTATCCGCAGCCTCTTCCCGATAAGGGAAAGCGGAACCCGGAG
>JADLCA010000082.1 GCA_020847495.1 Candidatus Hydrogenedentota bacterium
AACCAAGGCGGCGTGCTTCGCGTGCCCGGAGGCTACGTCGCGGGCTTGCAGGTCGACCCCATCGAAAAGAAACCCTTCTTCCATGCGTTCCCTGGGCGCGACGCGTTGTCGTTCGGCATGCTGGGGTGTGACTTCCATTGCGGGTATTGTCAGAACTGGGTGACGAGCCAAGTCCTGCGCGACGATACGGCCGTCGCCTTGCCGCGTTTGTGCGATGCCGATGAGTTGGTCGAGCATGCGTTGCACCAGGGCGCGCCCGTGGTTGTCAGCACGTACAATGAACCGCTTATCACCTCAGATTGGGCAGTCAAGGTATTTGAGAAGGCGCGCGCAGAAGGTCTCACCTGCGGCTACGTGAGCAATGGCAATGCCACTCCGGAGGTGCTGGAATTCATCCGGCCTTTCGTCGATCTCTACAAGGTGGACCTGAAGAGTTTTCAGGACAAGAATTACCGCAGTCTCGGCGGCGTGTTGAAAAATGTGCTCGCCACGATCGACCGGCTCAAGGCGATGGGGTTCTGGGTGGAGATTGTCACGCTGGTCGTGCCGGGCTTCAATGACAGCGAGGAAGAACTACGCCAGATGGCCAAGTTCATCGCGGGCGTGTCCCCGGACATCCCTTGGCACGTGACCGCGTTTCATCCCGATTACAAGATGACTGAACCGCCCCGCACGACGGTGCATAACCTCGACCGCGCGTATCACGCAGGAAAAGAGGCCGGCCTGCACTACGTCTACCCCGGAAACCTGCCCGGCGCCGTGGGCGATCGCGAAAACACGTTCTGCCCGAACTGCGACGCGGTGCTCATCCGCCGGCACGGATTCTATGTGTCGGACAACCGCATGCGCGGCAACAAGTGCCCGGAATGCCGCGCAGAGATCGCGGGCGTATGGGAGAAGGACGCCCCCGTGAGCAGCACCGGCACCGGATACCCCCGCGCGCTAAGGATGTAGGTATTCTCAGGAGAGCATGTGCCCTCTTCAGCTTTACGGCGTTGGGGCTGCACATCCCCCTCGGCCCTCCTGAGTCCCCCTTCGAAGGGGGACTCAGGAGGGGCCCTGCGGGCCTCTTGTTCAGGAGATCAACGGCCTGGAGGGTCCGTCATGGCGATAGTGCGTAGATATGCCAAGGTTGGGTGAGGAAGTGGCTGCCGGGGACGGTGAGGGTTTCGCCGGTCATGAGTTCGCGGACGCAGTAGCCGCTGGGGATTGGCCAGTCAAAGGTCTCGAAGCTGAAGAGGACGCGCACGCGATCGCGTTGATCGGCCCAGGCGACTCCCTGCCAGGTATTGCCGTTACCAAGGACGATGCGGCGTTTCATCAGGGGCAGCGCTTCGCGGTACGCGAAATTGGTCCTGACGATCATGTCTCGCGCTTCGTTGGGTAGCGCTTCAAACTCGCTTGGCACGCGGATGTCCATCACGCCTTTTGATGCCAGCGACCTGAAATACGATTCGGGGTCGTAACGCTTGGTGGGGTCCTGGTGGTTGTAGAGGAAGTAGTAGCGGAGATACTCGCGCCCAAGCACACCCACGAGTCCGGAACTGCGTGAGGAGAGACCGATGGGTCCGCAGTCTTCCCGCATCAGATAGGTGTACCCCATGCGTTGCATGGCGCGTTGCAGCATGACCGCCTGATCAAGTTGCGGGTAGGGGGCGGTGTCGCTCATATCGCGGTCGGCGCCGAAGGCGCAATAGGAATCGGCCCACACGCCATCCACACCTGTGCGTGCCTGGAGGTCGCGGTAGGCGCCTTCGAGGTATTTGCGGAAACCCGCGGCGAGGTCCATGCCGACGAGCGTGACGTAGCCGCGGTTTATGGCGCGTCCGGAAGCGTCGAACATCAGCCAATCGGAGTGCGCACGCACTACAGGCGAACAGACGGATTGGTGGGCAGGGGCCGACCATATCGCGATCTGAATGCCTCGCGCATGTGCTTGATCCACCAAGTAGGCAAGGCCCTCTTCGCCCCCAAGCTTGGGGCTGATGCGCAGTCCCCAGGGACTGCACACGCTGTCGGCGGCGAAACTGCCTGCGGGGTATTCTGCCTCGCCGTGATCAATGTCCGTGTCGAGCACGGCCCGCAGTTCAATGACACCAATACCCCAGGACGCGGCCTTGGGCACGAGCTCGTTTGTGAAGCGGTACAACCAGGAATCTTCAAGCGAGGGCGGGGCCATCTGCTTGCGGAGCGCGGGCGTGAGGCCAAACTCGAGGCCAGGTGTGTCGAACTGTTGGTGAAAGAGGATCGGCTGCGGCTCGACGGGTTTCACACCTGCCTGGGCCTGCAAATCGCCCACAACGCGATCAAAAGCCCAAGTCCATTCGTTCACGGCATCCCACTTGTCCGAGAGGCCGGCGCGACGGAAGACCCATGCCTTGGCGGGCGTCGAGATGCAGCCTTTCTCATCCGGCCGGACGGGAATCGTGGAGCGCAAGGCAATGCGCGTCTCCTTCTGACTCTCCTCCACATCGGCGCAAGTCAGGCCATCGAAGAAACTCAAAGTAGATCCACGCGTGCCCGCGAGGAAGAAGAAAGGTTGTTGACGCGCGCCGTACTTGCGCTTCGAGATGGAGTACGGTTGCTGCGGGTTGGGCTGAAGGCTCAGCCGGAACTCCTCTTCATTCCTGTCATCACTCTGGCTGCCTCGTTGCTGAAAACGCCAGTCCCCCTCCGCGAAGACCACCGGCTCTTCTACATCGACTTCATATACCCGGCCCACATCGTAAAGCCTCAGTTGCCAGCTCACACCGCTGTAGGTTTGCTTGTACACGCGGGTGGAGGCCGGTCTAAGCCACCATTCGGCACGACCTCTGGGCAGTGCGACATCGAGCACTACGGCACCGCGACTCTGGCGCCAGCCGGTATAGCGTCCCCGGAGTGAAATGCCGGCTGTCTTCAGCTCGCCACGCGAGGAGAACGTATGCTGCTCCCCCACTCGCTGGCGATCGGCGAGATAGGCTTCGAGGTCCTTTACGGGGACGATGTTGCTACCGGTGATCGCTCTCGCAACTGGCACCGCGGGATGTGTGGAGTCAAGGACTTCGCACCCATCAACGAGGATTTGCGAAAGGCCCAGCACTTCGCCGTTTTCAATGGCTAGACAAGCCTCCACCGCAGGGTCGCCTGGAAAATGCAGCTTGATGGCATTGGTGCTGACGGATACTTGAGGGCGTTGCCTATAGTGAACACCCGTGGTTGAGCAGCCAGCCGCCAGCAGCAGGCAGATTACGGCCCCAATGGCAGGATTGGCGTGTGGGCGCAGTTCTTGACGTTGAGCTGGGTTGAACATCTTCTGATCCCCCAGGGAGATCTTTATCCGTATGAGCAGTCAGTATCAAATTGAGGCCGCACTGGGTCCAGAGATGAAGACCATGGGATGGAAGCCTGTGCCACCTCGGCTATTTGATCTGTGCGGCGACGATTCGAAGGACGGATTTGCCGGAGTTGCGGGAAGTGTGCGGTGTGTTGGCTTTGAGGAAGAAGGCGTCGCCCTTCCTAGCCGTGAACGTGCCGCGGCCGGGGATTTCGATGGTGAGCTGGCCGTTCAGGACTTGGCCATAGGTGTCGCGCGGATGGCGTTCCAGTTCTATCAGGTCAGTTTCGGGCTGATACTCTTCGTAGGTCATGACAAGACCGATGTCCGGATGTGACGGGAATGCGAATACCCAGCGCCTGTCGTCTTCACAGAGCGCCTGCATATCCGTGTTCTTGAACACTACCTGCCGTGCAGGGTCCGGCGAATCCTCTTGCTGGAAGAAGTCGACCACTTCCACGCCGAGTGCTTCCAGGATCTTTTGCAGCGTCATGATCGTGGGCGACGCTTTGCCGGCCTCGATACGCGAGACGAAACTCGCGGCCACATCGGCGCGCGCGGCGAGTTCGCGCATGGAAAGACCGAGCTGCTTGCGGAGCTTGCGCAGACGGTTGCCGACGGTCTTGACATCAAAGGACCTCGACTTCATAATGCACTCCTGTTGCCTATAAGCTACACCTCGGAATGGCGCGAGTCAATGGGAGCGGGGGTCATGTCAAAACAGCGAAAAGATCAGGAAATCGCCTTGCAGGGAAGCATGCGCGCGGTCACGCAAATCTCGGCCAAGGGCGAGCCCAAAAGAGGCGTCGAGGAGTTCATGGCGCTGTGCACGCGCTTTGGTCTCTCCAAGAAGACGCTCGACCGGATCCGGAAAGCAGTGACCGAAGAGGACTGGGGCGAAGGGCCGTTTCTCGCGAACTACTACTCCGGGTTGAAGGAGAGCTGCGTTCAGGCGTTCCAGCGGACCGCCCGCGAGATCTTCGGTTCGCCGTATGCCATCGGGACAAGTTCCGGAACCGGGGCTTTGCACGCGGCGTTTGTGGCCGTGGGCGCGGGACCCGGCACGGAGGTGATTTGCCCGGCTATCGGCTTCATCGCGACGGCCAACGCGGCGAGTCTCACTGGAGCGACTCCCGTGTTCTGCGATGTCGATGAATCCTTGCACATGGACCCGACGAAGATCGAAGCGCTTATCACCAAGCGCACAGTGGCCCTCGCGCCCACTCACGCCATGGGAGGGGTGAGCAATATGCACGCGATCATGAAGATTGCCCGCAAGCACAAGCTGGCCGTGGTTGAGGACTGCGCGCAATCGTGCGGCGCAACGTACAAGGGCCGCATGTGCGGCACCATTGGCGACGTGGGCATCTTCAGCATTTCCGCGTACAAAATCGTGGGCGCGGGCGAAGGAGGCCTGATACTGGCAAAGAACAAGCGCCTGTGGGAACGCGCAAGCCAGATTGTTGAGGCCGGCGGATTGTGGCGGCCGAGCCGCTTCGCGCCGCCGCGTTACAAGGGCGAACTTTTCACCGGCACGAACTATCGCATGTCGGAACTGGAAGCCGCGATCGACGTGGTGCAACTGAAGAAGATGCCAGGCACGGTGAAGCGTTTCCAGAAGGTCAAGGCGGCGATCCTCAAGCGACTGCATCGCTTCACGGAGATTACGCCGCAGGTATTGAACGATCCCGACGGAGAGGTCGGCTATACCTTGCGCTTCTATCCCGACACCATCGCGCGGGGAGATCGCATCGTGGCCGCGTTGCACAATCAGAAGATTCAGGCGGGCATGCGCGGTAAAAAGGGTGGCGACGATTGGCATTGCTACTCCTTCATGCACCCGATGATGGTCCAGTATCCCATACGGCGCGGGGACTGCCCCGTGGCGGACGACCTGTTTGACCGGGTGATCACCATTTCCCTTAACCAGTGGTACACGCCCGCGGACTGCAAGGCCATTGCGGACCGCATCAATGATGCGCTGGCCACGTGTTGCACGATTGATCCCCAGGCAAAGGCCTGGCGCTGAAACGGAGGGGAAGCACCATGAAACTGGGACTGTGCATCGAGATGGCGCTCACGAAGCTGCCGTTTGAGGAGCGCATCGCCAAGGCCGCCGAATTGGGACTGCAGTACGTGGAGTTCTGGTTCGTGGACATGACGTACCAAGGTTCGCCCGGGCGCCTGGCAGAGCTTGCTCGCAAGAATAACGTCACAATCACAAACACGGTTATCGGGGCGCCGGATGGGTCCATCGGCGGCGGACTAACAGACCCGGCTCGCCGCGAGGATTGGCTCGAACGCGCGCGCATGACGATCGCGTTCACCCGGGAAGCGCAGATCCCCGCGTCAATTGTCTGCACCGGGAATGTGGTCCCCGGTATGAGCGATGATGAAATGTTCGAGTCCGTAGTCGAGGGGCTCAAGCCTACTGTTGAATTGGCGGAACAGGCGGGCGTTACGCTGATGCTTGAACCCCTCAACACGCACTGCGACCACGCCGGTTATTGGTTGACGTCGAGCGATCGGGGCGCCGAGATTTGCCGGAGACTCAATTCCCCTCGCATGAAGCTCCTCTTCGACTGCTATCACATGCAGATCATGGAGGGGAATCTCTTGCAGCATATCGAGCGGAATCTCGATGTCATCGGCCACTTTCACATGGCGGGCGTGCCGGGGCGTCACGAGCTGTATGAAGGAGAGGTCAATTACTCCTATCTCGTGAAGAAAGTCACGGACATGGGGTATCAAGGCGTCTTTGGCCTGGAATACGCCCCGTCCAAGGATGATGAAGTGTCCATCAAGGAAACGATGAAGCACCTGGGCATGTAACGCGCCCTGCGGCCCAAGTACTGGTTCTTGAAGCGGAAGACTCGAACGCGGAAGGAGCATCTATGACCGGCGAAGCGTCTTTCGTCCTGAGCGCGTTGGATATCGCGATCATCGTGGCCTCGCTGCTGGTCGTGGTGGTGGCGGGACTCTGGGCATCGCGCAGACAAGGCGCGTCCGCGCGCGATTACTTTCTCGCGTCCGGCAGGCTTCCCTGGTACATCATCGGAAGCGCCTTCGTTTCCACCAGCATTTCGAGCGAGCAGATCGTCGGCACAGTGGGCCAGGCTTACAAGCACGGCATGGGCATCGCCAATTGGGAGTGGTGGTCGCTGCCGGTGTATACGGTCCTCATCGCCGTGTTCATTCCGATCTACCTGCGAAACCGCATTGCCACGGTGCCTGAACTGCTGGCACGGCGCTTCAGTCCGGCGTGCGGCCATATCTACAGCTACGTGATGTTGTTTGCGTATGTCTTCGTGTTCATGGTGCCGGTGCTCTATGGTGGCAGCCTCACCTTTGCCAACCTCACGGGATGGAACTTCTATGTCATCCTATGGGCGATGGTGATACTCGTGGCGCTGTACACCGTGAAAGGCGGGCTGATCTCGGTCGCGTGGACCGACGCGATTCAATGCCTCATGCTGGTAGGCGGCGGTCTCATCCTCTACTTCGTGGCCCTGCATCAGGTGCCCGGCGGCTGGTCCGCCATGGTCGAGGCCAGCCCGGAGCGGTTCCACCTGTACCGGCCGCCTGACGACGAGATCGCGCCCTTCGCGGGAATTCTCGCCGGCACGCTCGGCCTGTTTGTCTTCTACTCCGCGACGAATCAGGTGATGGCCCAACGCGTACTGGGCGCGCGGTCCCGGTGGGATGGCATCATGGGGATCATCTTCGCAGGGTTTATCAATCTCGTACGTCCGCTGGTGACCTGCTTCCTCGGCTTCATCGTGTATCACTGGATTCACGTGATGGACCGCGCGGAGCCGCTGGAGAACGTCGACCTGGCCTTCCCTTTTGTCCTGAGCACACTCGCGCCCTCGTGGGGTCTGCGCGGGATTGTTCTGGCGGGGTTCATCGCCGCCGTCATGTCGACCGTGAGTGCGCTGGCCAACTCTACCGCGACCATCTTTGCTCTGGATGTCTACAAGCGGATTCTTCACCCCGAGGCGGATGACGCGCGGGTCGTGCGCACGGGACGCGCCGCATCCCTGGCAGCTCTGGTTGTGGCCGCGCTGCTGGCGCCGTTTGTCAGCCGCTTCGGCGGCATCTTCCCCTATTTCCAGACCGGAATTACGTATGTCGGCACGCCCATCATCGCGGTCATTCTCGCGGGGGTCCTGTGGAAACGCGCCACATCACAGGGCGCACTCGCCGGGCTTAGCGTGGGCATCGCGATCACCGCGGTTCTTCTTACATTGACCGTGATGGACGTGAATCTGGGGTGGCACTGGCTCTACGTGGCGTTTGTACAGGAGATTGTGGTCATTGCTGTTTTGGTCGTAGTGTCACTCGCCACGCCTCCACCGTCCGAAGAGCAATGTGAGCCATTCCTGTGGCGGCCGGCTCTATTGACCGAACACGCCAAGGCCGAGGCGCGTCCCTGGTACGCCCGCCTGCTTCTTTGGTATGGCATCTTCGCCGCCGTCTGGCTCTACTTGTATTGGCTGTTCTGGTAACAGGGCGCCCGCAAAAGGGAAACACCGTGTTCTTGCCGCTCGTCTACTGCGCCATGCTCATCGCGTCCGCGGACGCGCCCTCGACGTGGCTCACCGGCGACGAATGGCTCCTCCTAAGTCTTACACGAGAGGCGAACGGCCAGTTCACGGAGGCCTGTGTCGTCGACGGAGCCGAGTTTCCCTATCGGGGTTCGGCGGGAGCGATCCAACTCGACGGGCAAGACTGGGCGGAGCTGCTTCCGGTAGAAGTCGTGCCTGAAGGCACTCCCGACGCACGAGGCGCAGTCCCCCGCATTACACTGCGCGGCAGCGCGGCGGGACTGGACTGGCGCCTCACCTATGAACGCAGCGGTCCGGGAAGAGTCACGAAGCAGCTCGTGATTGAGACCAAGGAGGACGTGGTCCTGGCACGCGTCGCGGCCGCTTCATTCGCGTCCCAGCCCGCGGCCGAGATTGTCTCCACAGGGATGCAGGATATCGCCGCGTTCATTCGCAATGCGAATCGCGGTATCTTCATTTCCCTCGACTTTCCCTACTCCCGCATTGTTATCGCGGACGGCTCGATGCGTGTGACGTATCCTGCCTTCGAGACAATTCATCCGGGTCAACCCTACACCTGCCACTCGCTCACCATCGGCGCGACGGGGCTCAGCGGCGAATTGCGCTACGGACGCGACACGGGGGAAGTGGCGGCGATGGACCAGTACATTCAGGAACGCTACCCGCAGCGTTTCGATAGACCCATGTTCGTGAGCGCCTGCATCAATAACCGATACACGATGCCGCGAGAGGGCATGGTCTGGTACACGTATAAGGACCACCCGACGCTCTCATTCAACATCGACCTGATGAAGCGGGAACTTGATCTCATGCCGCAACTCGGCATGGAGTTCTACCAGGTCTTTCCGGGCGTATTCGACTGGGTTCCGGACGATCCCAATCGCGACACGGTCCGGGGACTCGTGCGTTATGGAAGCGAACGCGGCGTGCGCATCGGTGACTACTCCGGAACCAGCCAGGTCTTCTGCGCGCATTACAATGAGTATGGAAATACGCTTGACCACCCCGAATGGCGCGCGCAAGATGCACAAGGGAACCGTGGCGGCTTCTGCTTTGGCGTGCGCGATTTCGTGGAATACTACTGCGACACCGTCGTCCCCGCCGCCGCGGAATTCGGCTTTGAATTGCACTGCCTGGACTTCCTCAATATCGTTCCGTGCTTTGCGACGGATCATGGCCACCCCGCGGGAGAAGATAGCGTCTATCATCAGATTTGCGGTCTCATTCGGTTTATGGAAACTCTGGCGGCAGTCGATCCCGACATGATGGTCTGGTCCAATTCGGGAAACTGGGCCGAGTTTCTCCCCAAGATTGCGTGGTCGAATCCGAACCTGTACCTGACCGACCCGTACATCGCGACGCCGTGGCCGGGACTCAACATGACCCGTCTGCTCGATGATGCACGCCGCGAGCAGATGGTGTCATTGCACTACGGCAGGTTTGTCCCGTACAGGAGCTTCACGAACTGCCAGTACTTCTTCTCGCAGAACTCCATCGTGCCCGACATTCGGAACTACCAATACGGCGCGTTGTCGAGTATTGCCGTCACGCCTAACCTATGTCTCGCCGAGATTCGGCCGTGGATGGACCGTCTTCCGGCGCCACGACAGGACGAGGTGAAAGCGTTCTATTCGTATTGGACGCAATTTCTGCGGGAGCATTTCGCGCTCTGGAAATCGACCTATCACGTTGGCAACGATCCCGCTCCCGGCGGTGTCGAGTTGTATGGCCACGCCAATGGCGATCATGGATA
Organism: Candidatus Hydrogenedentota bacterium; assembly: GCA_020847495.1. Taxonomy (GTDB): domain Bacteria; phylum Hydrogenedentota; class Hydrogenedentia; order Hydrogenedentales; family SLHB01; genus JAHDWY01. The sequence continues at coordinate 9,638 of JADLCA010000082.1, forward strand.
CGTCTTCGTTGTCAATCCGAACTACTCGAGCGCGACGGTCGAAGTCCCCCTAGACGAGCGCCTGGGTTTTCACGGCGAGGGGTCTTGTGAGGTCCGGGAACTGTATCCCGTGGAGCACTTGCTGCTGACGGATCAGGGGCCCACGCCGCCATTCGGCTCATTCGTGACGATTGAAGCGCCTGCGCAGCAGGTGCGGGTTCTTGAAGTGCGGCCCGCCAGCACGACCATCGACATTCCACGCGTCTATGGGATTCGCGCGACTCTTGAACGCACCGGCGAAGGCTATCTGTTTCACACCGCGGGTCCGCAGGGAACAATGCATCGCTTCGCTGTGCGCACGCCTGACGGCGAAGCACCGCTGACTAACGCCGTTATCCGGCAAGATGTGCCCAAGCAGGCACAACGGCTCTTTGCGGAAACTCCGTTGCGGCTGCTTGGACAAGATGGTCCATATGCCCTGTTCGAGATCACGTTCCGCCGTGCGGCGGCCCCCACGGAATTGCGCTCGTGGCGCCTTATGGCAGGCGATCTGCCCACGGGCGAGTCTCGGAACTGGCCGCAAGGTCTTCAGGGCGGAACCGAGGCGGTTCCGGGTGACGGGCCGTTCGCGAATCTCCGCGGCGCTTACATCGACAATGCCTTCAGCGAACTCCAGGACACCTGGATTGAACTGCATGCGGACGGGAACGATGTGCCCGCCACCCCCATCGTCTCTGGCGTCACATTTGAACCCACGCCGCCCAAGCCGATCCCGGCACAAGACGATATCCGCGCATGGTGGATGCAGACGGAGTTCCATCTGCCGTTCATGTACACCATCGGCGCGGAACCGGCCTTCGACGAGCACACGATCCTGGTCTTCCCCATGGTAGATCCATCTCGCGTGCAGGAGCTGCAGGCATGGGTGAACGGCGCGCCTCTGGAGGTGCGGCGCTATGCCTATCCACGCAATCGCGCCCTCGGCACGTATTGGGCCGATCTCGTGGGATCGAGTGCGCACGGCGGGGACAACACACTGGTGGTCCATGTGGCCTTCCGGCCGGAGTAGATCGATCCATTGAAACCCTGGGGCACGCCCCTTGATAGAGGAGAACACATCATGCGAATCATCGCATTCAGTCCGCATCCCGATGACGTGGAGATTCTGTGCTCTGGCACACTCGCGAAGTATGCGGCGCAAGGCCACGAGGTGGCCATTGCGGTCGTGACGCGCGGGGACGTGGGCTCGCCCACGTTGAGCCGGGAGGAAATCGCGGCGGTGCGCGAGAAAGAAGCCCGGAGCGCGGCGGCCATCATCGGTGCGCGCTTTTTCTGGCTGGGCTACGACGATGAATTCCTCTTTGACAGTCCGGATGTGCGAAAGCATTTCATCGACGTGATCCGCCAGTTCCGTCCGGATCTCGTGCTGTGTCCCGACAAGGACAGCGACTACCATCCCGACCACACGCGCACCGGCCAGATTGTGTGGGACACCCACGTGATGGCCACCGTGCCCAACATCAAGACGGAGCATCCCCCCTGCGAGAAGATTCACGATATCTGGTATTACGACACGATCGCGGGCATCAACTTCCTGCCGGAGTTCTACGTGGACATCAGCGCCCAGTGGGAGACCAAACTGAAGATGGTGGCATGCCACGAGAGTCAGAATACGTGGCTCGTGAGCCAATACGGCCGGCCCACGACGTACTTCGTGGAGACGCAATCGCGGTTCCGCGGTTACCAGACGGGTTGTGATTACGCGGAGGCATTTCGCAGACCCAAGTTGTTCCCGGCCTCCGTGCCGCAGGCCGCGCTCCTCCCGTGATGGGTTAGCCGGGAGGTTAGCGAGAGGTTAGGGACAGACCCCGTGTTTCGCTGCGCGGAGCCTTCGCGAAAGACGGGGTCAGTCCCACTGAACGAAATGCGCCGAGGTGTGCGCCAGGTGAGAAAGGACTTCGACATGGCAGCGTCTGTGCGGTTGGCAGGTATCGCGTTCGTGGTTTTGGGGGCTAGTCTCGCGTTCGGAGAAGCGCCGCCCGCAGCGGACGGAGCCTCCTACCTCTCCGCAAGGGAGTTCTTGCCGCACGTGGTCTATCACAGGCAGGGCTGGGGGAGCATGGGCATTGACACCTGCGTGTTCGCACCCGGTGCAGAACCACAACCCCTGCGAATCGGCGCGAAGGACTATGCCACTGGCCTCGGTCTTCACGCGCCGGGCGAAACCTGGCTGTCGCTCGAGAAGCGCTACGCGACCTTCGAAGCGGAGGTGGGTGTACAGAAGCAGGCTAACAATCAAGGCAGCGTCGAGTTTCGGGTCTACGCGGATGATGCCTTGGTGTTTGAGAGTGGCGTGATGCGCGAGTCGGACCCCGCGAAACAGATCCATCTCGACGTTGCGGGCGTCCACTTCCTGAAACTCGAGAGCACCGATGCAGGAGACGGGATTACGTGCGATTGTGCGAACTGGGTGAACCTGCGGCTGGTACCCGCGGAGACTGCGGCTGGCTCTGAGGCGATCCGCTATGACCCGGTTGATATTGCACCTTTTGGCCGGGTGCTCACATGGAATTCCTACATCAAAGATGGCACGCACGCACAGCGCACGGAAGAGTTCCCCGCGCGGGACATGTTTCCTGGGACGCCCGTTCCTCGTGAAGAAGACGGCACGTACCCCATTCCTCTCATTCAGCATCCTCACGCCGACATTGGGATAGGCTGCATCGGGCTCGAATGGCTGGAGCAGCGGCGGGTTTGCGAAGCCGAATTGCGATTTGCAGGCGACGCGCCGTCCCCGGACGGCGTGGCGGTCGAGTACTGGGCAATGACACCCTCGTTTGACGGCACTCCAGGAGTATCGCGATGGCAGGGACATTGGGAGCGTCTCATGGCCGATATAGTCTGCGATGGCAGTCGCTGGTCAGTGACCATGCCCCAGGCGCCCCGAGGCTGGCAGCGTCCGAAGACCATGAAGCTTCGCTGGATCATCCCGCGAGAACTGGGAAAACACCGCATCGAGCGCCTTTCCGCGTACACGGATTCGGATTGGCAAGAGGCGGACATCTCGCTACGCGCGCTGCAACCAACGGTGAGCCAGGAAGCCACACTGAGCATCTACAACGGCGCGATCCTCGACGGGCAAGAGGGAGTCTCGCGCACGTGGTCCATGCCAGAGCCGCTCCGCATGCGCGTACGCTACGCGGCGGAACAACCGTGGACTCGCAGTGAACGGACGGTGTTGCGATTCTCGACGCCGTCGAACGCCTTTGGTATCGCGGTCGGCGACGTGCTGGAATCCGGCTGCGTGTACGTGGAGAGTGCCGGGATCGTGGCCACTCCCTCCGAACGGGCGAGTGAGGCGGACGCATACGTGGCCGCGTGCGCGGACAGGCGCACGGTACTGGAAGAGGTCCGGGAACTTCCCGATCAGACCTTTGCCCATGCGCTCGAACACGTGCACCGGCCTGAAGCGGACTACGGCCCCACGTTGCTATCTCTCGCGCATGGCAACGAGAAGTTCCTGGTACAACGCAACGGCACCATTGGCTTTGATGTGCCCGGCGACTACAAGGGGCAGATCCGTGCGATAACGCCCAAATGGGATGGTCAATCGAACGAATCCATGCAACGTCACCTGGATGGCGGATGGATGCCTATCCCGGTTGTCACCCACCAGCAGGGCGGGGTGACGGTTCAGCAGCGCACCTTCGTGGCGCCGTGCGGAAAGTCCGAGGCGCAGGCCAAAGCCGACTGGTACCACGAGAAACCGCTCTGCGTCGCCGAGTATGCGTTCAGCAATCCCGGCGACGCCAGCGAGGCGACACTCACGTGGTCGTGCAAGGCCGAGGCGGACCTCACGCTGCGGGAGCACGCGCGCGGCATTGCAATTGAGTCCGCGGGACAGTTCATGGCGTTGTTGGACACGACGGGAGCGCCAGGTTTCCGCACGCAGGTCGAGGGTGCGGACATCACGCTCTCCGGCTCCGTACCCGCGGCGGGCACGGCAAGCTGTGTTCTCCTCATTCCGGGGTGGCAAGCCACTCCCGATGTGTTGCCGCCGGCTGGCGAAGCGGAGAGCCTGCTGGAAGCCACGCGAGAGCACTGGCGCAACGCGATGAAAGGCAGCATACGCATCACCACCCCTGACGATATGCTGAACAACCTCATCGCGGCGTCCCGCGTGCATTGCATGCTGGCCGCGCGGAATGAAGAGGGCGAACGCATCGCGCCGTGGATCGCGTCCACCCACTACGGACCGCTGGAAAGCGAGGCACATTCCATCGTTCGCGGTATGGAGTTCATGGGACACCGCGATTTTGCGCGGAGAGGCTTGGACTTCTTCATCAATCGCTACAACAACGAGGGCTACCTGACCACGGGGTACACGCTGATTGGCACGGGCTGGCACCTCTGGGCGTTAGGCGAGTACTACGTTCTGTACAAGGACGTGGAATGGTTGGATTCTGTGGCGCCTGAGGTTAGCCGCGCGTGCGAATGGATCCTGGAGCAGCGCAGCAAGACAATGATCGAGAATGCCGATGGCCAGCGTCCTCCGGAGTATGGCCTCATGCCGCCGGGCGTCCTCGCGGACTGGGGTGTGTACAGCCACTATTTCTACCTCAATGGCAATTACTACGCCGGTCTGAAGTCGGCAGGCGATGCGCTCTCTTACATTGGGTGGGAGGACCCGGAATCCATCCTGCAGAACGCCGCGGCATTCCGCGAGGACATCGGCCGCGCATTTCGACATGTGCAAGGGCAGGCGCCGGTATTGCCCTTGCGCGACGGCACCTGGGTGCCCGCATATCCCACGCAGCTCTACAGCCCCATGCCCATTGCCGACATGTACGTGGATGACGATGTAGGCCGGAGCTGGTGCTACGATGTCGAACTGGGCGCGCATCACCTCGTTCCGATGGGCGTGCTCGATGCCGGGGCCCCGGAAGTCACCTGGATGATGGACCACATGGAGGATGTGCAGTTCCTT
>JADLCA010000083.1 GCA_020847495.1 Candidatus Hydrogenedentota bacterium
ACCCAAGGAGTCGTGCCCATGTCACTTTCCTTCTTCTCAGGCGGAACTTCACTCGCCCTTCCTTGCTCATCCGCATCAAATAGGCATTCGCGACCATGGCTGCGAACAATGAAGAAGATAACAATGGGAAGTGGGACACGCACATGAACAAACTCGCCACAGTGAAGATAATACTGATTGCCGGTTCGGTCTTGGGCTCCACAGGCTGCAATACGATACTCGGAAGTATTGGCTCACCGCATAGTGATAAACCGATTCCGGCATATAGCGAGGTCGTAATGCCCCCAAACTCAAGACTTGAGGCTACAACACGAACCGGTACGATTGTCGTGCAGTCTGGGAAAGGACTCAATCGTTCGTACGCGTGGGAAGGTTCAACCCGGTCCGTGGGAATGATCCCGCGATCCGAGCGATGGTCTGGCGGCCAGGGCCTTTACTACCCCGGGCCCGGATATCACTGGAGAAAGACACCCGATGGTATTAGGCGGTGTGTTGTTCAGGAAGGTTGGCAGTACTTCATCACGGTGGAAGAGGCTGTGCAGTGGATCAAACGTCAGGATAGATGGCTTCCGACCGTCTATCGCGACGACGGGCTGGTGGTCGGTTACGGGAAAAGCCCCCAGCGGTATCAACTTAACGTGTACGTCTGGCAAATACTCATCGGAGGCAAGAAGCCCACCACACTGCCCGGCAGCAACAATCAGGCGATCAAGACGTCGTGGGACAATGCGCCAGAGCAGTGACTGACCGTGGGGAGGATTCACTAATGTCAGCACGGTTAACCTCAATTGCAGTCCTCCTGATCTGCTTGCTGCTACTGACAGGCTGTCAGGGTGTCCACCGCCAGGGTGACGATTCAAACCTGACGCCCAAGCGGTCCTCACCAGAGTCGCAAGCCGGCAAAGGGTCAACAAGGGACACTGCAGTTTCAAGTCGGAGTGCTGGGAGCGGACCTTTCTGCTCCATCGCCTTTGACAAAGATGACTCAATTCTGACTCCCGAAGCGGAGATAAGGCTACAGGAAGTCAGTGTCTTCCTCGCTTCGACCACAGGACCCACTGAGACGGAGTCCGAGTTTGCAGTGAGAATTGTCGTTAAAGCACTGCGATCTGATGACGCAGAACTCGACGAAGCGAGATTGGCGCAGGACAGGGCGAATGCGTTTCGACAATACTTGGAACATCTCAATGTGCCATCGGACAAGATCATTGTCGAAACTGAGGATGTTCTGCTGGACACGGGGAATCTCCCCAGCCTTCGCCAGAGGAACAAGCTACGTCGCGTGGACATCTACATAGTCAAGAACAATCAGCCCGGTGGAGGCAAAAAGGAATATCAGGCATCCGCCAACCCAACACGCGCCCAGACCGAAGACGAATACGCCATCACATCCGCGCTAGGCTTTTATGCGCTCTTCTGCGGCCTCGGAGGCGACGTACCATCCGACACGCCCGAAGAGCCAACGGAGGAACCAAGAAACTTCATCGAAAAGTTCTTCAGCGGCCTTGGCGAAGCAGTGACCGAAGAATTCCAGAAAGCCATGAGCGACGAAGTCATGGCACAGCAGTCGCAGATCCCCAAGCATCTGCACGATGTCCTTGGGACGGATCCCGAGGCCGAACTCGGCTCCGCCTTGACCGCGAAGACGCTGGATGTGGCCTACCCATCTACGCATTCTTCCGAATTGCCCAAGGACGGCAGGATCGACTGCTTTCCCGTTGATCCAAGCGATTCCCCAAAGAGCCTGCAATCCATCCGCGAAGAGTGTGGCACCTTCGTTGTCCACACCATCGAGGACGCGACCCTCACGCACCCACAGGCAACCCTACGCTTCGACCTGGTACTCTTCCCAGAAGATGAATCGAACAGTGACACCCCGCCGCCGGACGCCCCGCGCTACATTCAGCCCACGCTCCTGCACTTGGCGAAGGACCCGGAATGGAAGATCATCGCGATCCAAACGCGGGCAGGCGAGACTCGATGAGGGATACGCTCACTATGGGTTCCACATTTCAGACGCTCGTGCGGGCCAGCGCCGCATGCATGTTGATTGCCTTTTGCGCACTCGCAGAAGATGCGGCTACCCCCGCGCCCGCCGGCATCCGCGGCGAAATCGTGCTGGCACGTGCCGACCACGAATGGATGTCTCAGCAGATTGAAGAGCCCTGCATTCTGCCCAACCCGAAAGTGCCGGGCCGCCTGATCATGTTTTACTCGGCCGTGTCCGCCTCGAACCGGGTCGTGGCGGCGGTTGGCAAGGCCGGGGCAGACACGCGCGCTCCATTTCGCTGGCACCAGGATGACGCGAATCCGATCTTCTCGCCTGCGGCACAAGGCTGGGATTCCGTCACCATCCGCCTTGACGCCGTCCTCTACGTGCCCGAGGAAGACGCTTACTACATCTACTACTCCGGCACCGCAGGAAGCGTGCAGGACCGGATCGGCTTGGCGATATGTCCTGCGGGCCCTGACGGCTACTCAGGCGTGACCGCGTCGGCCATCACGCGCTACGGCGACGCGCCTGTTCTGGCCCCCGAGCCTGCCGCGCCGTTCTACGAGGACATGGCCTCCCAGGCGGCAGTCATGCGCGAGTGGAATGCGACCGAGCAGCGCTGGGACTGGCATATGTACTATTCGTACCGTGGACGCGACGGCGTCCTGCCCGGACTCCGCCTCGCTACTTCACACGACGGCAAGATCTGGACGCGCCAATTCAACGAAAACGACCCGCGCGGCATGGGACAGATCTTCGAGTCCACGCCCAACGCCTACTACGAGTGGCACCAAGTGTTCAAAGTGGGAGAGACCTATGTCCTCTGCATCGAGGTAGGCGTGGATCATGGCGCGCGCTGGCGTCCGGGCCTCGCCGTCAGCACGGACCCGGTCCAAGGCTGGACCCAGCTCGATCTCGACACCATGCTACAAACAAGGTGGCAGGGACTCTACCGCGATGACACGATGTATCACGTTGCCACGCCCGCGCTGTATCAGATCGAAGGGAAGTGGTATCTCTTCGTGCAGGCCTGTGCACGCCCCGCCACCGGCAACTACATCGACGGCGGCTGGGAAATGTGGGCAATCACGTGCGATCGCGCGATCCCCACGCGCCCGGGTTGCTCTGATCTCTTCATCCCCGGAGTGCCCGCGCTAAACACAGGGAAGTGACGCTCCGGAAAAATCGCGATTGTGAGAATACAGGCGAGACGGCTGCATTGCAGCCCACCGAATCCACTCACTGACGTTCGCGCCAATATCCAGGCCGCCGGCTTTGGTGCATGATCGCGAGGATGCGAATCTCATCTTGCTTGAGGGAGTAAACGATTGAGAACGGAAAGTGCCGAAAATGGAAACGCCGCCTTGCACTTAGCCAACGTGCGCCAATCCGGGGATGCCGCAAAATGAGAGCAACGGAGCGTTCGAATTCTGCCAGCAGAGCTTGGGCAACCCTGACGCCTGCACATTCCCGGTAGTAGCGTGCCGCCGCCCGGAGATCTTCTTCGGCCTCCGGATGCAGCGTGTACTTCACTGAAACTCCGCCTTGAGTCTCGCCAAGACTTCGGGCCCTGGTACGGTTGATACCGCGCCTTGCTCAATCTCGGCGTTGCGTCGTTCCACTTCAGCCGCCCATGCTTCTTCTATGCAGGGGTCGACATCGAGACTCGATATCAACTTTTCGAGCAGTCGCGCCCTTTCTGCGGGAGGGAGACCCAGAACTTCAGCTTCGAGGGTTTCGATAGACAACGGCATATGCGCCTCTCTTTCGGTCCATTCCCAAAATGGCACATCATGCTCATTCGGGTCAAGCACGTGAGGAACCC
>JADLCA010000084.1 GCA_020847495.1 Candidatus Hydrogenedentota bacterium
GCCCTTGTGGCGGCCGCGGGCGAAAAGCCGCTTCTCGTCGATTTTTACTCGCCCTCGTGCATGCCGTGCCGGGCCACGGCGCCCGCCCTGAATACCCTCGCGGCCGAGGGGCATCGGGTCGCGGTGGTCAACGTGGACGAAGCCCACAAGCTGGCGTGGGAGTATGAAGTGAGCGCCATCCCCGCCTTGCTGGTGTTCCGGGACGGGAAGGTCGCCAAGCGGGCGCAGGGCTATCACACGGCGGAGGGCTTGCGCGCGCTCATCGAGGGGTAGGGCGCCCATGTGCCGGAATCGTGCGGACTCCGGCGTGACCTTCGCACTCAGCAACATGTCTATCCAGGGGTAGCGCATACCACGCGGGACGCGTGGCATGCGCATAAAAGACGTTAGGGAAAACTGCGTCTCGACTAAAGGAACGGAGCGAATCATGACACCGAAAGTGGTTGCCGTAGCGGGGGCTACAGGACTGGTAGGACGACACATGCTGCACGTGCTCGAGGAGCGGAACTTCCCCGTGAAGTCGCTGAAGCTGTTGGCTTCGGAACGCTCCAAAGGCAAGACGCTCACGTTCCGCGGCGAGAAGATCCCGGTGGAAGTCCTTTCGGAGGATTCGTTCAAGGGGGTTGACGTGGCCCTGTTCAGCGCGGGCGGCGGCACGAGCAAGAAGTTCTCGCCGTGCGCGGCGAAAGATGGCTGCGTGGTGGTGGACAACTCGAGTGCGTGGCGCATGGACCCGAAGGTGCCGCTGGTCGTGCCGGAAGTGAACGCCGGCGATATCAAGAAGCATCAGGGCATCATCGCCAACCCGAACTGCTCCACCATCCAGATGGTCGTGGTACTGAAACCCCTGCACGACGCGGCCCGGATTCTTCGCGTGGTCGTATCCACCTATCAGGCCGTTTCGGGCGCGGGCGTCAACGCGCTGGACGAACTCAAAGCCCAAGCGCGCGCCATCCTCGCGGGCGAACAGCCCGTGTGCAAGATCTTCCCGCACCCGATCGCGTTCAACTGCATCCCGCAGATCCCTCAGAGCGACGCCTTCACGGACAATGGCTACACCAGCGAAGAAATGAAGATGGTCAACGAGACCAAGAAGATCATGGGCGATGACAGCATCCGCGTGACCGCGACGACCGTGCGCGTTCCGGTCTTTACCGGGCACAGCGAATCCGTCAACGTCGAGACCGAGAAGAAGCTGACCGCCGCGCAGGCGCGGGAGATCCTGGCAAAGGCGCCCGGCGTGATCGTGCAGGACGACCCCGCAAAGCAGCTTTACCCACTCGCGCCGAACGCCGCGGGCAAGGGCGAGACTTTTGTTGGCCGCATCCGCGAGGATGTATCGCATCCCTCCGCGCTCGACATGTGGATCGTCTCCGACAACCTGCTCAAAGGCGCGGCCCTGAACGCCGTCCAGATCGCGGAACAGCTTTAAGCAATTTTGATTTGCACCGGCACCGCGTTTCGCCCGAGTGGCGCGAAACGCGGTGCTTCTTCTTTTCCCATACCTCCCATTCCCTGCCGCCGGTGCCACGCGATCCGCGGTTTGCTTTGGCCGCCACAGCGCGCTAGCCTTGAGGGGGACTGACACCGTCTTTCGCGTAGGCTTCGCACGCCGAGATTCAGATTTCCTATCACGGCAGCGAAACACGGTGTCTGTCCCTGATCCCTGCGGAACGGAAAAACCAGCCATGTTGGATGCCATTGAACGGGCGCGTGCGGAACGCCGCCTCGCGGTGCGGCTTGCCGTCGTGCTATTGATCCTTGTCGCGGCGCTGTACGCTTTGTGCGGACTCCCGCGCGGCGGCGCGCCCGCGCCCTCCGCGCCCGCGGCCATCACGGAGACCGCGCCATGACTCAGCGCCTTCCCATCCTGGGGCGCGTGCTGGTCACGACGCTTCTATTCGCGTGGCCTTTCGGGGGACTCCTCTACATCCCCATCGCCGGGTACCTGCTCACCACGCTTCTGATGCTCGCGCTCATCGCAGTGTGGGCGCTCCACATGGCCGCGACCCGCGCCGTGTGTATTCCGTTTGAACTCGCGTGGCCGGTCCCCATCCTCATCATCGCGGCCTGGATAGCGCCCGGACAGGGCAGTGCGTGGAACCTAACGCTGGGCCTGCTTTCGTTCGTGGCGATCATGCATTTCGTGGACGGCAGTGATGCCCCCGCCTCACTGTTGCGCTTGACGGCCGCCGCAGGTGCCCTGCTGGCTGTGCCCAGCCTCATTGCGTTGGCTCCCGACTTGGTCCGCTTGGTCCAAGTGCAATTCGGGCCGGTCTATCCCGATTCGGCGGTTATCATAAAGTTCCTGGCGCCCGGCGCGCTTACTCCGGAGAATGCGGTCCTATTCCTGACCACGTACATCATCTCTACGTTTGCGCTTTGGCACGGCACGCGCACCGCAGATCGCGTTCACTGGGTGTCTACCATTTTCGTGGGCGTAGTCGTACTTGAGGCGCTGGGCTTTTCGGTGCCGCGCGTGGTGATGGATCCGGCTGGCGACTACTACGAACTGCCGGAGCGGAGTCCGCTCCAGTGGGCCGCTCTTGCCCTCTGCGCGTGGCTCTTCGCCCGCGCGGGAGCGAAGGCCGCGGTCCGGTTGCGCGAGCAAGGCGCTTCCGGCCTCTCCGCGGTATTGCTTGCGAGCACGGCATTCCTGTGCTTGGCCGTGCTCCCTGTTGGAGAGTCCGCTGGACCGTTTCTTGTGCTAGGGATTCTGGCGGTGGGTGGACGCGCAGGACAGGACACCGCGCACTCCACAACGCGCGAGGTCCTCGCGGCGATTCCGGTTGCTGCCCTGGCCCTGTTGAACGTAATCCATGTGTCGCCCGAAAACACTGCGGACCCCCGCAACTACGAAGCATCGCTACGGCGCGCCGTGCAGACCGGACACCTGGACCACGCCTGGCAACACATCGACGCATTGGACTCGCAGAGCCTTGACGAGTACCGTGTGCGCTTCTGGCGTGCACGAATTGCCTTGGAGTATCACAGGCCTTACCTCGCTTCGCGCGAGTTTGCGGGCGCGCTGGACCAATCTCTACGAATGAAGCAACTACTCCCTCCACCCACAGAAGACGAGGTGAGCGCGTTTCTTGTACGCCTGCGCGATTATTGTTCCTCGATACCCAATCCGGAGCGCGTACTGGCATACGAGAGGGCCCTGATCGCCGCAGGACGATTGGAAGACAGCATGGCGTTGCTCTCGAAAAAGGCCAAGACAATGCCTGAGGAAACGCCAATCGCCGAAGCTGATGTTCTGTATTCGGCGTTGGCCGAATATATCAACCTAGGCATTGACGAAAGATCCCTGCTCAGGGCCATTTCCCCCGGTCAATGCCAGGCTCTACTGCGCGCCTGTGGCGTCGATTTTCGCGCGGGGGTCTTACCTGCGGGGAAAGGGGCGATCTTGTGCTCTGTTGAATTCTGGGTCAAGGATATCGTCTTTGAGATCGACGAAGGTTGGGGCATGTCTTACGTGAAGGACGAAAAGACTCCCGACTACTCGGCGCCGCCCTTTGCCGCGCGTTGGGAGGTCGGCTCAGATGCTCCACCGATACTATGCAC
>JADLCA010000085.1 GCA_020847495.1 Candidatus Hydrogenedentota bacterium
CGCCTTTCCGGAGAGATGACCGAGTGGCTGAAGGTGGCGGCCTGCTAAGCCGTTGTACGGGGTAAACCCGTACCCCGGGTTCGAATCCCGGTCTCTCCGCCATTTTTTCTTCCATTCCCACTACCCATGAACAGGTGTGTTGTGTTTTGGGAAAGAGGGGAGTCATGACAGTTATGGGAAGGATGGGATGCGAAAGCACCCTCCCCGCGGACGGGGAGGGCGGAAGAGGGGTTTCTTTCGCGCAATGCGAATTCGGTTCATCCAAGTGAGAGCCGGCCAGGACTCCGTCATTCCTGCTCGTTCAGGCGGCGCTCCCAATCGTAATCCTTGGCCGTGACCATGTTTTCCATCCGGCGGATGCGGCGTTCGAGGTTGTCGAAGGTGCGTTTAAGCCGTTGGAGCGCCATGGTGCGCGAGTTCATGTAGGACTCGTAGAATTCCTGGTCGCTCCCTTCCCGGAAGGGAATGACTGGTTCCGGCTTCAGCAGAAGCGCGGCGACAACGTATGCGGCGACCATGGGCCAGATGCTGGTGAACAGCGCGATGATGACGGTCAACAGCCGCATGGCGGGCACCGGGAAATCCAAATACTCGGCCATGCCTTTGCATACGCCAAATACCATTCCCGACCGCGACCGGTACAAGCGTCTCTGATTCTCCTCGCGAGGGTCCATGAAGGGATCTCCTTTCGTCGTCCTGCGATATCCACGGCGCCTGCTCAACTGACACCTCCCCCTTTGCGCTCGCGTTCGAGCAGCAAGGTCTCCAAGGCTTCCACCCGCTCTTCCATCTTGATGAGTCCGTGATAGATATCCTGGATGAGCCGCGTTTCTTCATCGTGCGTGGCTCTCGTCGCTTTTCTCCCGCCACCACGCAGGATCATCCACAGCGCCGCCAGGAAGATGCACCCCAGTACCGCGCACAGCGGTATCATCATCAAGGCCACGAATTCAACACCCATGCTTTTCTCCTTCGGCCCCCCCGCCGGGAGTCCGTCATCTATGTTCTAACGCTCGGAGCGGGTCTCTTCCCGTTCGAGCAGGATTGTCTCCAGTGCTTCAATGCGCTCTTCCATGCGGGTCAACCCGTTGTGAATCTCCTGCATGATGCGTACGTCTTCCGCATCTTTCGGACGCGAGCAGTGCCCCGCCATGCGCATGGCGCCGCTCAGCAAACCGACCACACACGCCACGACGGACACGAAGAGCAATAGAGCCAACACGAGCGTAATCGCGAACCACGATGCCATTGGCATTCCTCCTTATCGGTTCGCGGTGCGCCAAGGACCGCCAAATTCGCATTCAGAGCTGCGGTGCGCACCCATGGCCTGTTTGCGCAGGATCTTCCGCGCGCCGCGCTCGACCTCGGCCGGGTTCGGGTTGAACGCGCTCGACGCGTCAAAGGCAAGGCCGATGCCCCAACCCAACAGGCAGTAGTAAAACCACGCGCCGCCCGAAACAAAGATATCCAGGAGAAACAGGAATCCATTCACGATCAGGTAAGCGCGAAGGTGCTCGTAGAACTTCCGTTTGCGCCGCGCCTTCCACTCCTCGCAGGCCGCTTCGTAAGAGCCGCGCTGGGCCTGCTCACGAATCGCGTACTCTAATTCGCCATTCGAGATGCCCAATTCGCGTGCTGTCTCAGCCAGTTCCGCATACGTGATTTCGCCGTTGTCGCGCCGGCGCTTCAAGGCGCGCCGGAGAATCGACTCCACTTCTTCAACGGTATACATTTCCTCGGTTTCCCTGTCGGCCATGACGTCTCCTCTCCAGCGCGCCCTGCGCGCGCCCATCTCAGCGAACTGCGCCGCGTGTCAAGCCCGGTTATGCCGGGTTGCTGGAGGATCCCTTCTGCGCCTTCAGCTCTTGCAGTTCCTTCTCGATTTCCTCGTCCTCGGCCAGCTTGAGGAACTCTTCCTCCAAGGATGAACTCTTCACACCGAGATTGACCAGGTCCGCCTCGGCTTCCATGCGGTCGATGCGCTGTTCAAACGTCTCGAAGCGCGCCATGGTATCCGCCGTCTCGGCGCGCCGGATGTTCTCCTGGGCCTTCTTCTTGCGCGTCGCATGCACGTGGCGCTGCACCATGACCCGCTGCTTCTCGCGCGCCATGGCGAGTTTGTCTTCAAGCTGCATTATATCAGCCTGATACTGCTCCACAAGCGAATCGCACTGCGTCTGTTCGCGGTCGATGGCCTCGGCGCGTTCGCGGTAACGCTTGCGTTCGACCAGGGCCTCGCGGGCCAGGTCCTCACGGCCCTTGTTGACCGCCAGTTGGGCCTTGTCGCCCCAATCCTTCTCCCGGCGCCGCACGTCTTCGGCCTCGCGCTGAATCTTCTTCTTCGTGGCCATGGCCCCGGCGCACGAGGCTTTGACCTCGACCAGCGTGTCTTCCATTTCCCGAATCATCAGTTTGACCAGCTTCTCGGGGTCTTCGGCCTTGTCCAACATGGCGTTGATGTTGGAGCTGATGATGTCCCGGACTCGCGTGAAAATGCCCATGATTACTCCTCCAATCGTTACGTTCACCGCCGCCGCAAGGCCACGGCGTTAGCTGCTGTGTTGCGCGCAGAGGGCTTCGGCCCGCTCCGTTGACGTTCCCGTGCAAGTCCAGGCCGCTCCTTCGCTTCCGATGCCCAGGGCACTCAGGGACCCGGAAAACGCACCGCTTGTCTCCAATCCCCGGTGCAAGAGCGAGGTCATCGCATTCCAGACGGCCGCCTCGTCATACACGATGCGCAGTCCCATCCAGAAACCGGCGGTCTCCCGGCTGGGGCGGCACCAAGCCACGTCCGCGTTCACTTCGAATCCATCGCTTGCCAGTCGCACCACGAGGCGCGTCCCCGGACGATAATACAGGCCCGAATGCAGGCACAATCCACCCCGGCCAATATCCGCCGTTTCCGCGGTACTGACCTCAGTGGATGCGTGCCGGAACTTCACCGGCAACTCGCAGGTGACTCTCGCGAACCTTCGCTGCTCACCATGATGTTGTGGGTGAATCGCCTGGGGCATTGTCGTACCTTCCTTTCCTTGACGGCAACCCGCTCTCGAGCGGCTGCCAAGTCCAAGCAGAGCACGCCGCATGCCAATGTCGCGATGTTACCTAAGTTATTTATTTGAAATGAATTACATATACTACGAAGAATTTGGTCAGTATCTGTTCTTGGCGGAATTTACCAAACAGTAGTCGTCGCCACCATAAGTTGTGTTTCTCTGTGAATATTCGAGACGGCAGCCGTACGTTAAAGGAAGAACGATGTCATCCCCTTGTTCCCTTCGTATGTATGGCAGGCGCAGAGGGATGTTCGTCCACTGAAATGTAAGACTATTCTGTTGTCAATTAATCTCGTTTCTGAGATAATCGACAAGATTCGGAGCCCAACGGCATCGGGGCGTTTCCATGCTATAGTGAATTGATTCGAAAGCCCTTCCTAGCGCTTCCGGAGCCGTCCGGTCTATGGCGACGGGACTGAAACGCCGGCTGCCTCGTGTGTCGCATCGTCATGAGATGGGAACAGGGTGATGATTAGACATCGGTCGCTTGTCCCTGCATGGATTTGGCGCACTGTCGCACTGCTCGCGGTCGTTGCGCCGTCAGGAACCGGTGAGGAGAACGTCTCCGCGTCCGGCGAGATCAACCCCCCTGAGGACTTGACAGAAATGGGTCTTCAGGACCTTATGAATCTGAGGGTGACATCCGTCTCCAAAAAGTCCGAGCAGCTGGGCGATGCGCCCGCGGCCATCTATGTGCTCACCCAGGAGGACATCCGCCGATCCGGTGCTACCACCATTCCCGATCTGCTGCGTACCGTGCCGGGATTGAGCGTGGCGCGGGTCGACTCCAGTTCGTGGTCCGTCACGGCGCGGGGGTTTGGCGGCGTCTTTGCCAACAAGCTCCTGGTCCTGGTCGACGGGAGGTCCGTGTATACGAACCTGTACAGCGGGGTGTATTGGGAGAACCTCAACCTGGTCATGGAGGACATCGAGCGTGTCGAGATCATCCGCGGACCCGGGGGCACCTTGTGGGGCGCCAATGCCGTGAACGGCGTTATCAACATCATCACAAAATCCGCCGGCGCCACGCAGGGAGGGCTGCTAACCGCGGGGGCCGGGACGGAGGACCGGGGTTTCGGCGCACTCCGCTACGGCGGGCAGATGGGCCGGGATGCGTACTATCGCGCATATCTCGGGTATGGCAGACACGACGAAGGCCCCCGCCCTTCCGGGGCCGAAGGTAACGACGATTGGGACAGCGGCTTCGGCGGATTCCGAATCGACTTGACCCCCGAAGGCGATGATTCTTTCACGTTACTTGCCAACCTCTACGGCTCGCGCACCGATTACATGATAGACGTGCCCATCCGCATTCCTCCCTTCGCGATGCGAAGGGATGGGTACGACGACTACGCGGGGGGCAACGTGGTGGCGCTATGGCGACGTCAACCCTCCGAGGACTCGGAGCTGCAACTCCAGGCGTACTATGACTATTTTGAGTCCAACGGCATTTCCATCCAACAGAGCGCCCACACTATCGACCTCGATTTTCAGCAGCGTTCACGCCTGGGACACCGTCATGAGTTGATGTGGGGTCTGGGTCTTCGCCATGTCGCGGACTCCATCGATGGCACAGCCACGGTCACGCTGGACCCTGGCAACAGCCGCACCAGCACGATCAGCGGTTTTGTGCAAGACGAGATCTCCTTCTGGGAGAATCGGCTCAATCTCACCTTGGGTATCAAACTCGAGTACAACGACGTGACCGAATTGGAGTTTCAGCCCAATGCTTTGCTGGTCTGGACTCCCAACGACCGGCACACGCTGTGGGCATCCGTGTCGCGCGCGATTCGAAGTCCGTCCCGGGTGGAACGGGCCATGCGGCTTGAGAGTTATACCTTTCGCCGGGTCGTGGCCTCCTACTACGGAAACCCCGATCTGGACTCAGAATACCTGCTCGCCTTCGAAGCCGGATACCGCGTTCAACTTTCCGAGGAAGTGGCCCTCGACATCGCGGCCTTTTGCAATCGATACGATGACCTGCGAACCGGCGAACTGCGGCGTCCCTTCCTGGAGGTGCGGCCGCTACCCACGCACCTTGCCATCCCCATCGCCGGCGATAGCAACATGGACGGGTACACATACGGGGTCGAAGTGGCGCTGGACTGGCAACCGGCCGAATGGTGGCGCGTCCGGGCTGGATATACCTATTTCGAGGCGGACCTGAGCGTTCACCCCCGCACCGTGGACCTCATTTCGGCGGGTGTGGAAGACGACACCCCGGAGCAGCAGTACTTCATGCAGCACCGGTTTGACCTGCCGCACCATACGGAGATAGACGCCACCCTGCGCTACGTCGATTCCATCGACGCCTTCTCGCTGGATGGTTACGTGACGATGGATATCCGCCTTGGTTGGCATCCCAGGGAGAACCTCGAAGTCTCGCTCGCAGGCCAGAACCTCTTCGACGGCACGCACAAAGAATACGACACCAGCTTCCTGCCTTCACTTCCCACGGAAGTGGAACGCGGCGTATACGGGACG
>JADLCA010000086.1 GCA_020847495.1 Candidatus Hydrogenedentota bacterium
CACTCCCGCGCATGAAGGGCGTTGACTGCTACGTTTCGCAGCGCCGGCGGTGATGCTCCTACATGGTCGTTGCAGAAATGCCAGGCGCTCGAGAGTGCGCGTGAAGAAGGGATTCCGAGTCTTAACGATATGCTGTTCAATTCGTTTGTCTTCGTGGCGTTTCTGGCGGTGGTCCTGCCGCTGTATTACGCCTTGTCCCACCGGTGGCAGAACCGGATGCTGCTGGCGGCAAGCTATGTTTTCTACGGATACTGGGACTGGCGGTTCCTAAGTCTGCTGCTGGCATCTTCGTGCATCGATTACACAGTAGGCCGCTTGATGGAGGCCATCAGCGATTCACGAAAGCGGCGCGCCCTGATCCTGCTGAGTATCACGGTGAACCTGGGCCTGTTGGGTTTCTTCAAGTACTTTGACTTCTTTGTCGAGTCCACGGCGGACTTGCTCTCGGGCATGGGATTGAATGTGAACATGCCCCTGCTCCAGATCGTGTTGCCGGTAGGCATTTCCTTTTACACGTTTCAATCGCTGGCCTACACGATCGACGTGTACCGGGGCACCCAGAAGGCCGCGAGAGACTTCTTTGACTTTCTGCTGTATGTGTCCTACTTCCCGCAGTTGGTGGCGGGGCCTATCGAGCGGGCGTCCCACCTTCTTCCTCAGATCCAACGTCCGCGCACAGTGGACCAGGGGCAAGTGGCGTCCGGTGCGCAACTCATGCTGTGGGGATACGTCAAGAAGGTTGTCGTGGCGGATGGCCTCGCCCCATACGTGGATGCTTGCTTCACGGACTTCAGCAACCTGAGTTCGGGCGCCCTCCTGCTGGGGGTGTACGCATTTGCCTTCCAGATCTACGCGGATTTTTCGGGCTATAGCGATATTGCGCGCGGCGTGAGCCGGATCATGGGCATCGAACTCATGGAGAACTTCCGCCAACCCTATTGGTCGCGCAACATCACTGAATTCTGGAGGCGCTGGCACATCTCGCTGTCCACGTACCTGCGTGATTACCTGTATGTGCCCTTGGGCGGCAACCGCAAGGGCCTCCGCAGGCAATACATCAACCTCGCGGTCACCATGCTGCTGGGTGGCCTGTGGCACGGGGCCGCGTGGACTTTCGTTGTGTGGGGCGGCCTCCATGGTATCTACCTGGCGGCTCACAAGGCCTGGACTCGCGGCCGCAAGATCACGGCGGAGGGCCCTCCCGCGAATCTGCGTGAATGGGCCGTTTACGGCCTCAAGTGTGTTGCGACCTTCCATCTGGTCTGTTTTGCGTGGGTGTTTTTCCGCGGCGAGTCCGAAATGCAGGTGGAAGGGTATCTCATCGGCGTGATGGGCCTATTCACAAACTGGGACTTCTCGATTGCACCAGCGATTCATGGCCTGCCGCAGGCTTTGATTGTGCTCGCGGGCATAACGGCCGTCATCGACGGCGCCAGTTGGTACCGCATGCGGGAAACGCCGTTCGATTCCGCCACACCGGCCTGGGTGCGAACAGCCGGGTATGCCGTGGCGCTGCTGCTCTTGGCGTATGTGAGGGAGAACTCCGGTGAGACCTTCATCTATTTTCAGTTTTGATACGCTGCTGGTGCGTCCTCGCATCACGGGCCCGGCCTGGGCGGCCCTGGGCGTTTTCGTGGCGGCGCGGCTGGCGTTGCTTGCGCGCCCGGACGCCTTTCTGAGCGTGGCGGATTTGGAGACGCAGTATCAGTATCTGACTGTCGAGGGCAAGCACCGCCTCGCGGAAAACCGGTCGCCCGAGGTCATCATTGCGGGAACCTCACGTCTTGGCGCATTGTCCACGGAATGCATGGCCGAGCGATTGGGTTGTCCGCCCGAGTCCATCGCGAACTATTCGCGCGCGGGAAACTCTTATTGGAGGATTCTAGCCTTCCTAAAACGCAATCCCGAGGCCATGAAGAATCTGCGCCTGCTTGTTATCGATCTGCTTCCATTCCAGATGTACCGGGGACCCATTTTGTCGGAGACCGATCCGATGTTCCTGGCCCTGGCCAGTCCGCAAGAACTGCAACGTATCGCGTCTCCATGGGACAAGGCCGTGGCTTTCGCGGACCGGGTCGTGCCGTACGTTTCAGAACGGCGCCGCGTGATTGGCTGGTGGGACGCGTTCGGACGCCTGGCCATGGACGAGCGGCAGCGGTCTCAGGCTGCGCTGGACACCGTACTGCCCGCGGCCCAGCGCGGCGGGACTCCAGAGACGGCGGAATCCGCACCCGATGAAGAGAGAATGAACGCTTATGCGCCGGGGGATGTTCCCTCCTACATTCAGCAGGCCGCTCTGACCGAGTTACGGGGCTTTCTGCCCCAAGATACCCGGCTTGCATTGGTATGGCTTCCGGTCCGGGATGACTTTGTTGAGACGCTTCTGAAACCTGGCAGCGGATATGCGGAACTCAAGACACTTGTGGAAAGCAAAGCCCCGCGAGCCGAACTCGTTTGGGTCGAGCATGGTTCGGAATGGGGAATGACACAGGCTGACTTCGTGGACGTAGTCCATTTCACTCCGGAAGGCTTTGACAAGGTGTGCGCCGGCATGGGCGCGGCTCTGGCCCCTCTGGATCGGCCGGCGCCCATCGAGGCACAATCGCGGAATGGATCAGTAAGTCCTTGAAAGGTTGACCATACGGCCAGTTTCGGTCCAGTATTCACCGCACAGCCTCAAGGTGGACACTCATGCAGACATCTCTGAATACGTCATTCCGCGTCTCCGCAATCGTCGCTGTCCTCGCTGCCGCACTGTGCGCTGTGCATGCTGTCGCACAGGTTCCGCAACTCCCCGAAGGAAGGCTTCCCTACGTCGAGCGCCCATGGACTAATGACGCGGACAAGTTCAGCTTTGTAATCCTTGGCGACAAGACCAGCGGGGGTGAGGGGAAATGGCCCATCTACGACCGCGCGGTGGACGCGATCAATCTGCTCGACCCCGATTTCGTGATCACGGTCGGCGATCAGATTCCTGGGCATATGGAAGAGCGGGATCGCTGGGACGCGGAGTGGGCCGAATACATGGAGCATGCGAGAAGGATCGAAGCCCCGATGTTTCTCGTGCCCGGGAATCACGACATCGCGAACGTGGAGTGTTACGAATACTGGAAGCAGGATTTTGGGCACACGTACTACTCGTTCGACTATAAAGACTGCCACTTCCTCGTGCTCAACACGGAAGAAGAACGCTTCGACGGGCGCGGACCCGTTTGGGAAGCCATGATGACCTTCGCGGAAACGGACCTTGCCTCGCATGCACAAAGCCGGCATACGTTTCTGTTCTTCCACAAACCCATGTGGGACGACCCGCGCTTTCTGGATGATTGGGCGCGCCTCGAACGCGCGCTCGGCGAACGGCACTACACGGCGGTCGCGGGACATGAGCATTACCTCATGACGGAAGGCGAAGGTGGTCACCTGCGTGTGATCCAAAGCGCGACAGGCGGAGGCATCCATCTCAGTGGGGTGAAGGAATACGGTTGCTTCCACAGCTTTGGCTTCGTGACGGTTGATGGTTCGGATGCACGCTACGCGGTGGTGGAACCCGAAGGTGGTGTGTGGCCGGCGGATATTGCCCCCGCATCGTTTCGGCGCGCCGTGGTCTTTGAAATGGTCGCGCTGGATGCGGAGATGCCGGAGAATGTGGGAACCGACACGGTACGTGTCCGCGCCGTGGCGCGATTGCGGAATGTCCTGAACGAGCCCGTTACTCTCGAGGTTGCGATAGCCCCGCTCGGGAAGAGCGGCTGGCAGCCCGTCATCGAAACGGGCTCACCGTGGACACTTGATGGAGACGCGGCAACGATGCGGAAAACGCTCGCGCCGGGCAGCAGCGTAAGCGTGCCTCTGGCCTTTCAGGTGACGCCGGAAAGAGTGCCGTATCCGCCCGCCGCCCGATGGTCCGTGACGTACAAGGGCGAGACGTTGAGCGCGGAAGGCCGGCCGCTGGAGAAAACGGATGTGGTACCCATCTACCCGGCACGCGTGATGCGGGAGGTTCCGGCGTGGCAGGGAATTGGCCCCTGCCAGATTGGCCCAATTGACACGGCGCAACTCCCTCAAGACCCAGAGAAGGCCAATCCTTACTTTGTAAAGCCGCTCGGACCCGAGTCCGGCTATGAGGAGGGGCGCGTCTACGAGCAAGGCCGCACGTGGCAACCGTGCACGCCTCAACGAAAGGGGCTGCTCAACTTGAACGGGCTGATGGGCACGCTCGATCTGGCGGCCGCGTTCGCCTGCTTCAAGGTGTACAGCCCTGTAGAACAAGTCGTATTTGCCGACGTGTACGCTGACAACTTCGCGCAGGTGTATGTAAACGGCGCGCTGTCTGAAGGGGGCCAGACATTCGGGGCGCCCGGCGGCTACATTCACGCGCCGGTTCATCTCCGCGAGGGCTGGAACTCGGTGGTGGTCAAGGTCGTCAACAACCGGGGAGACTGGTTTCTGCGTTTCCTCATGGCGGACCCCGAAGGCAATCTGCGTTTTGAATAAGCGCAAAGCGGTATGCGGTAATTAAGGCATGAGAGTCACGCACGGGCATTCACCGGAGGGAGTCAACACCCATGCATTTGCCAGTTCTCTGCCTGTTTCTTTCCATGCTCGCGGCGGCGGACATGCCTAGTCCCATTCCCGCGGACCATCCTCTGCGGCGCGCACCCGTGTTGGAACCCATCCCCGAAGGTTTGCCGAAGGCAGAACTCCTCGCATCGCCTGAGGTGCGCACGCTCCTTGGGTACAGCCGCAGGGCCATTCACTTGCCGGATGGGGACACCATGGTCCTCTTTTCGTACAGCCAGTCGGCCGCAGCGAATTGGATGTTCCTGATCAAGGCAAGCGACATGTCGGTGGAGCGGTTTGCCATTCCGAACAATGATATCGCGTCGCACTCCTCGGCCCTGGGGACCGATGGCACCATTTACATCACACCCTACGCGACTTCGCGAGCGTATCGATTCGAGGTGGCAACCCGGAGTTTCAACCCCATACCAAACGAACTCCCCTCTGAGGAGTACACATGGGAGGCATGGGGAGGATCCAATGGCCGCATCTACTTTGGCACGTGGCCCAACGCTTATTTTGGTGAGTATGACCCGGCCTCGGGCAAATGGGAACTGTGGAGACAGGTTGCGCCCGAAACGAAGTATGTGACCAACTTCAGCGAGACTCCTGAAGGGAGGATTCGCTTTCGTGCGTGGGGTCCGGCACAGGTGTGGCATGAGTTTGACCCCGCTTCGCGTTCATTCACGATAGTCGAGGCACCTTCCTTTGCACCCACAGGTCCCCCGCTTCCGGCTGTGCCCGGCTCAACGGATACATTTGAAGAGGCGGTCGAGACACAGGGAAGACGCTTCGCGGTGAGTATGCCCGGGGGAGGCTTCTGGGAATTGCCCAGTGAAGGGCCGCCCACGCTCGTCGCCGATACCCAAGCCCCTGCAGAACAGAAATGGTGGCTGAAGACCACGGACCGTGAGATACTCGGCGTCAGCTATTTCGGCGCCCTCTTCCGGTATGAACTCGCGACGGGCGCATTCACCCGCGGTCAGCTCGACAACCGCGCCGCGGGTGGAAACAGCATCATGTTTCTCGAAAGTATCACGCCAAACTGCGTCATTGGCGCAAACTATAGCCAGCAAAACCTCTTCGCCGTCGACCCTGTTACGGGTGCCGTGCGCGAACCCAAGACGGTAATTGCTCGCGTCTCGGGCGAGCCGTTCACCGCCGTCGGCGTAAACGGGATGGCGTTCATCGGTGTGTACGTGCATTCCCTCATCATGGCCTACGATCCCGCGAAGGATTTTGCATACAACGTCAATCCCCGGGAAATCGCCGAGCTTCAGACACAATACAAGCAGACCCGTCCACGCGCATCGGTCACGGACGGGCGTTTTGCCTATATGACCTCCGACGGCGACTACAATGTACTGGGCGGTGCATTGACTGTCATTGACCCCGAGACGATATCGTGCCACGTATATCACCAGATCATTGCCGACCAAAATCTCACGACACTCGCGTACGACGCGGCTTCGCGGCTGGTCTGGGGCGGTACCGATCGATGGGGACAGATGCACAGCCATCCACCCACGCAAGAAAGCTCCTGTGTGTATGCGTTCAATCCGGAATCACGAAAGGTGGAAGCGCAATTTGTGATATGGCCGGAATCGGATGTGTCGCTCGTGCTCGGCGTCGCTGCCGAGGGAATCCTGATCGTGGCGAGCGGGGACCGGCTCGCCCTCGTGGATACCCGCACCCGGGAAGTGCTCTTCGAGGGTCCTTCCCCCTACGGCACGATGTATGAGGCTATCCCTTCAAAAGTGCGTATCGGAAGCGACGGCAATTCGTACTGCCTCGTGGACGGCACATTCTATTGTTGGGACTTCAAGGACAACCGGATGACGCCGCTGGCTTCCGCGCCAGGATGCCGGCTGCTCACGGAACCCCAACCGGGACTCTGGGTCTTTGGGGATTCGAAGGCGCTGTACTCCATCAGACTCGCCGCGCACTCGTAAGTCCGTTTGTGCGCAGTTCGTCATGACGTGATACACTCCTGCGCGCCCAGGGGCTTTTGGAGCAAGGCGGGACATGACAGTTTCTCAAGGCAAGACCATGCTGCACGAACGCTATGACTGGCTGGACCAAGCACGCGGCTTCGTGGTGCTGCTGCTAATCGTCTCCATGCCGACCTCTGAATATGCGGGTGATCTGCTGACCGGCGATCCCGTGCTCGGTCCCCCGATGTTGAATCACGGGTATGAATACTTCGATGGCGACCCCGCCATCACCACCTTTATCGATTCAGGTCAGGCCCTGTTTCTACTTGTCATGGGCTTCGTGGGCTACACGGCGTTCACAAGCAGGCTGCGCAAACGGGGTAAGGGTGCGGCCTTCTGGTATTGCGCACGGCGCGTGGGTGTGCTGTACGCCTTGGCCTCCATCGACTGCGTTTTGCTCGAACTCGCGACCTCCGGCAAACCCAAGTGGGGCGATTTCTTCTACAACGGGACCTTCGCGATGATTGCCCTCGGCACGCTCTGTGCCTTTCTCAGCATCGTCGTGATTCCCAATGCCGATCGCAGAATGCTGTTTAGCGTGGGACTCATCATGCTGCACAGCTTGCTGTATGCCTTTCCGTTCTTCGATCACCACACGTGGTACGACAACATCCTCGCGCTTCCGAAGTTTCCCTTCGGAACCCTGGGTATGTGCGCCATGGCCATCGCGGGTAGCAGCTTTGGCCAGTGGCACGCCATGGACCCTGACAATCCGCGGACGGGCTTCCGAAAACGCATCGTGCCGGTGTCGACGGCGGCCTTTGTGGCCGCATACTGCATGGACTGGGTTCAGCCCGCGCAGCACCACGAC
Source organism: Candidatus Hydrogenedentota bacterium (assembly GCA_020847495.1). Taxonomy (GTDB): domain Bacteria; phylum Hydrogenedentota; class Hydrogenedentia; order Hydrogenedentales; family SLHB01; genus JAHDWY01. The sequence goes on from JADLCA010000086.1 coordinate 7,366, forward strand.
TCAAACGCGGCCATGCTCCTTCAGGCGATGTACATCGGTGGCTTCATGCTGATGATCTTCTTCGCGTTTGGCGAAGTGGGTTTCCGCTTTCCGCTTCTGAGTAGTCTTGGGAGAAACCTGCTGTTGATGTTCGCGCTGGGCGGCCTGTTCATCGGGATCTATTTGGACTGCTTTCCAAAGGAGTTTCTCCTGCAATCGCCCTATCTCGCGCTGTTGCTCGGAGGGCTCGCTCCGATCGTGATATTGTCCTGCGTGGCTGTGTTCCTTGATCGGCGCGGTATCATGGTGCGGGCATGAAGGAGGGCAAGCGCATGCGACTGCCATACCTGCTTGCAGGTCTCAGCGTTGCGGCGGTCTATCTTGTGCTGTTGCATGTTGGCGAGGGCCGGCAGCGTGAAGCGGAAGAACATGCAAAACAAGGCCACGTCACAGCCAGCTACGCGCAACTCGGCAAAGCGTATGCCCTCTACCACGAGGGGCACTGGCCTTTGCTCGACACAAGGAACCGGCACTTTGCCTATGACTTGGGGATCGTGCCCAAGGGATATGCGATCAAGCAGGAGATGGAGAAGGACCACGCGCCACAGGCCGTTCTATTTGGAAAGCTAGGCCGGCACGCGGCGCTGTCGCTCGTCCCTCTGGTGGACTTCCGCAACTACTTCTATCTTGGTTTCGCTGTCACGACGGAGGAAGAAGGTCTCGCCCTGGCCAAGGCGCTGCGCTCAGGTGCCGCGCTCGATCGCGATATCAAAGTCGCGCAAGGAACCGGGACGTTAGGCTCCTCCACGCTGTACCGCTTGCACGACGACATCGTCGAGACCTTGGTAATGGATGGCGTACTTGCGCGCCAGGACCTTACTTTGCCGGGCCGAATTCCCGTTATCGTTGAACGGCCAAGAGATGGATATGCATGGGTCGTCTTTCTCGACATGCACGTCGAGCACCTGCGGTATCCTGGCCCGTTTCCGCTCACGAGCAAATTCGTTGATACGCTAGAGTCCGATGCCCTGTAACTTGGGCAGTTGCGGCCGCGATGATTTCCTGCGACCATGATGAGCATGGTGTGCGTCCTATTGTCTGGTTTTCTTAGGGGGTAGCAATCCATGACTGCTCTTATCCTTGCCGGCATGTGCACGTATCTCGCGGCGACTGACTTGGTGTGGGTTGACACCTACGACGCCTGCCGAAATGGCGTGAGCATTCAAACAGAGGCCGAGTACAGCGTTTGGGTCTGGGCGCGCGATGACGAGACAGCAGCGCTTGCGGTAGGTGACAAGCAGTTTGTCAGCGACAAGGTGGAGAAGCCTAAAGGCAGACAAGCATGGCGCAAAGTGGGCCAAGAGACCTTACCGCAAGGTCTACTGAAAGTGACACTGCCTTCATCAGTAGCCACCCTGGTGCTTACTGCCAAACCTGACTATGTCCCGGCTGCCGCCATGCAGCTCATCCGCTCGACGGACAAGCCGGAGCCGGTGCAGGATCGCCGCAACACAGTATGTCGCGATCCCTATACGTATTTCGCGTTACCGACATTCGAGAGCCGTACGGCGTGGGAGACGCACGCGGCGCGCTTGCGGCGGCATCTCCTCGTTTCGAGCGGGCTCTATCCGATGCCCGAGCGTACCCCGTTGAACAGTAGCGTGTCTGACGCGATCACCCATGAAGACTACATCGTGGAGAAGGTCACCTTTGAGTCGCGGCCCGGCTTTCTGGTCACGGGCAACCTGTACCGCCCCGTGGGCGAAGGGCCCTTTCCCGCGGTCTTGTGCCCGCACGGACACTGGGACAACGGCAGGCTCGAGGACAGCGAGCGCGCCAGCGTCCCGGCGCGCTGCATTACGTTTGCGCGCATGGGCATGCTCGCATTCAGCTACGACATAATCGGTTTCGTGGACAGCAAGCAACTTCCACATGACATTCTGGAACCGGTGGGGAAGCTGTGGGGAGTTCACGGGTTCGGCCTGCAATTGTGGAACAGCATGCGCGCGGTGGACTTTGTCGAATCACTGCCCTACGTTGACAAGACGCGGATCGGGTGCACGGGCGCGTCGGGCGGTGGCACGCAGACGTTTGCCCTCTATGGTGTTGACGATCGGATACGCGCAGCCGCGCCCGTGAACATGATCTCGTGTTCCATGCAGGGAGACTGCACCTGCGAGAGTCCGCCACTCATCCGGATGGATGGGGCATCGAGTATCGACCTCGGCGCGTTGTTGGCGCCACGGCCTCTGCTGATGGTTAGCGCGACGGGAGACTGGACCGTCGAGACTCCGCGTGTCGAGTATCCCGCGATTCGCAGTGTGTATGCGCTGTACGGGGCCGAGGATAGACTCGAGAGCGTGCAGTTCGATGCGGATCACAACTACAACAAGGCGAGCCGCGAGGCCGTCTATCGCTTTTTCGCCAAGCGCTTGCTGAACGAGGGCGAGCGCTACAAGGACTTTGTTGAGCCCGCGTATCAAGCGGATCCGCCCGAGGCGCTTCGCATCTTTCCCGGCGCGGCCGTCGAGGACGGGTATCCAACGGGCGACGAGTTGCTGCGACAGATCCGGGAAGCCAATCGCGCAAAGATCGAGGCGGCGTTTCCGAAAGATGCCGCAGGGGCCGACGCATTCCGAGCCAGGTATGGACCGGCACTGGCCGATGTGTTTGACGCCGTGATTCCGGAGTCGGGATCGCTGCGCGTTGAACGCGCGCGGCGCTATGGATTCAAACGCGAGGCGGGTATCGTCTCCGAACGGCTCGTGGTTGGGCGCGAAACGGTGGGTGATGCAATCCCGATGATCCTCTACCGGCCGGATGATGCCGAGCTGCGGGATGCGGTCCTTATCGTGGATGGAGCGGGCAAGGCCGCGCATGCGGACCTCGCGGAAACACGGCCCGGTGCGCTGATTCGGGCACTGCTTGAGAAGGGCCTCTGCGTGGCGACGATCGATGTATTCGGGCTGGGCGAACACAATGGCCCCATGGGTCCGCCTGTGCCGCGCGCGGGTGGGCCGTTTCTCGATACGTTCGAGCCCACGGAAACAGCGTGCCGTGTGCAAGACGTGCTGACATCGCTGGCCTATTTGCGCAGCCGCCGCGACCTCAGCGGGGAAGCAGCATTGATTGGCCTCGGCGATGGCGGGCTTTGGTGTCTATTCGCAGGAGCGCTGGATGGGCACGTGGGCAGAGTGGCCGCGGATGTCAACCAGTTCCCGAATGAAGATGACCAAGCTTGGGCCGGGAGATTCTACGTGCCGAGCATCCGCAGCCTGGGTGATGTGTGCGCGGCATCGGTTCTGCTTGCGCCGCGTCCTGTCTTGATTTGTAACACGGGCGACGCCTTCCAGGCTGGACCCATGCAGTCCACGTACAAGGCGGCCTGCGGTGAGGAAATGGTAGTGCACCGCGAGCCGGTTTCCGTGGAGACCATTGCGGCCTGGTGCGGGCAGTAGTTCTTCCTTCGGCCCCGGAGGAACGTCAATCACAGAAGAGAGGGGCGAGGCACGGAATATGCCCGATGCCTCGCCCCTGTTTCTCGTAGGATCTAGTAGCGGCCGCGCGAGCTGCGCTCTTCGCGGGGACGCGCCTCATTGACGTTGATCGTCCGGCCCTGAAGATCGGTGCCGTTCAACTGCGAGATCGCGTTGCGGGCTTCCGACTCATTCGCCATTTCAACGAAGCCGAACCCACGCGAACGCTGCGTGTTCTTGTCTTCGGCAACACGCGCATCATCGACGCGTCCGTAGCGCTCGAACGCGGAGCGGAGTTCGTTGTTTCCGGTGTCGTACGACAGGTTTCCAACATAGATATTCATTGATTCACCCTTTCTCGAGTGGTTTTGTGGAGAGTGGCCGTCAGCATCGATGGCAACCAGCCCGGGGCGAACATGAAGTCATTACAGAAGACGACAAGGCGAGAGCG
>JADLCA010000087.1 GCA_020847495.1 Candidatus Hydrogenedentota bacterium
CCAGTTCTGGCTGTCCGGCACGAGACTCAATGAGTCGCTGAAGCCCGCTTCTGTCAGTTCGACCACTTGCTTGAAATTGGCCAGGGACTGCTCGGGATCGGAATCGTGCAGCGCCTTCGCCAGCATGTAGGCCGCCCATGTTGACCGGTAGTGACGTTCCTTCGTGGGGAGCGCCAAAAGCGATTCCCACAGAGCCACTGCCTTTGCCTTGTCCCCGGTCCGGTACGCGTGCGCCCCGCGCACATACAACTCGAATTCGGCGGGCAACTCGTTCAGCAGGGCATTTAGAGGCGTCAAATCGAAAGACGCCACAGTGTTGGGTTGCTGCGGAGCCGTATCGCCAGCTGGCTCGCTGCTTACCGCGTATGGGTTGGGAGGCGGCGGGACGACACGAGGCAGTGCACATTGCTTGTCCATGGCCGTTCGCAATTCAAGGTACCGCTTGGCCAGTTCTTCAATGCGCTCAGCGGAATCACCTCGTTTGGCCAACGCCGCGTTCAAGTCCGCTATGTCCGCTTCCAGCGTGCGTTCCCTGGAACTTTTCACGTCTCGAGGCCATGCGGGCGGATTGGGCCGGGGTTGTCCCAGGCTCAAGGCCAATTCGACGGAGAAATAAGGTTGTGGCATCTGTAAGATGTTCACCTCCTCGCCATACGCGAGATAGGCCACTGGAAAAAACGGGCCGCACGCCCCGGAATAGGTGGGGGAAAGAAGGAACGCAACAAGGGATGCCGTCAGGACCCGCGATCGCATGGATACATCCTCCTGGGCACCTGGGTATACCAGCGTGCACTCACGCTACCGGGATGTAGTATAGCGGCCCTACAGCTACTTGTCCATGGAAATCTTCACTGCGGCGGAACGAACCTTCCGAAAGAGCACAGCCGAGGGCGGCTATGCCACACGTCCGTCTCCGTGGAGATGTCTTTGACGCTCCGCCAACGCGCCGGGGCATGCCAGGCCGGCAGGAAGAGGCAAGCACACTGGGTCAGGGCAAGCGAGTGTGGCATAGCCGCCCCCGGCTGTGCTCTTCTCTTCCCTCTTGCAGGCGCCCCGCTTTCCGGCCCCATCACTCCGGCGGCGTGGAGGGAAACCACCGCTTCTTGTTTGCCTCTCGCGCATAGGGCATGTTGAGGTTGCGCCAGACCAGGGCCTTGTAAAACTTGTCCGCGGCCTGCGGGTCGCGGTTTTGGAGGTAGGACCCGCCCCAGTACAGGGCGCGCACCGTGGCCGGGTCGTTGTCGGGCAGCCAGGCGGCGCTTTCCCACATCAGGTCGGCGGCGGTATAGCGGTAATGGAAACGGGTATTGGGTTCGGGCGCATGACGGGCCACGCGTTCCTTTTCGTCCTGGCTGGCGGCGAGGGCGGCGGCGAGGTTTGGATTGATCGAGCTTGCATCCTCCATGGGCGCTGGCTCCATCGGCGCGTCCGCCGCTGTCGCAGACCCGCGAGACAGGGTGGCGCCTTCGAGTTCGTAATATCCCTGGAACAAGAACCAGTCCGGTTCGACTTCGGTCCCCAGCAAGTCCAGTCCCTGGCTCCGCACGAGTTCGGCTGCGGCATAGAAAGCCTCTGCGCGGGGCCGGTCCACGGGCTTCTCCGGTGCGGACCCCCACAGACCAGAGAAGAAGGTCGAAATGGACTCGGTGATTCCCGGCGCGGGCACGGGCGCGTTCGCGACGGCGAGATGCTCCTTCACTTCCTGCGCGACCGGCTTCAACGCCTCGGGGCTGTACTCGATGGCCTTGTCCCACTGGCCCGCGCGCGCGAAACGCCGGCCCAGCAGGGCGCGCAACGAGTCCAGACGCGTCCAGCCCTCTTCCTCCCAGTACTGATCCGGACTGAGCGGCAGGGCGAGTACTTCATCCTGCGCATGCGCGGTCACATACGTCTCCAATTCCTCGACGGTCAGCACCCGCTCGGCCACGTAAGCGGCGTCCATCCAGAAGCCCGACCGCATGAGGCAATCGAGCGAATTGACGTAGTCCTGGCGACCCAACAGCAGCACGCCGAGTTCCGCGTTCGCGATGTCGCGCGGCGCTGCTTCCGGCGAGTAGCCGATGGTCCACCGCTCCTCGGCGGGAAACGACGCGCTCACATCGCGCAATAGCGCCAGACCTTCATCGATCTTGCCCTCGCGGAAGAGCAGTTTTGAACGCACCCATTTCGTATACGGCGACTGCGGGTCGGCCAGGTCGAGCCAGCGTTTCGCGGACTCCATATCGCCGTTGTCGTACGCGGCCCACGCCAACCGGTCGCCACTTTCCACCGGGCCCGGCAGATTGAGGCTGGCCACTTGCTCCAACCAATGCGGACTCGAGTTGCTGTACGAGTTCGCAACGGCCCACGCCGTCATCACGCGACGGCACAAGGGGTCCGCTGCGAGCTTGGCGTGCTCTTCGGGTTTGTCCAACGCGCGCGCGCATTCCCAGCGCAGACTCACGTAACCGACATTGCGTACGGCCACCGGCCCGTTGAGAAACATATCGGCGTAGTGGTGGATGGCGGACACGGTGTCCCCCAGCGTGGACTCCGCGTTTGCCTGCCAGCCGAGGCTTTCCGAAGCCATGCCAAGCGAATCGCGATAGCCAGCCGCGGCCAGGTCGCGGACCTGTTGAAAAGAGGCGATCGCGCCGGAGTAGTCCGACTGAATCATCAGCGCTTTGCCCAGCATGTATGCCGCCCACACCGAGCGGTACTGGCGTTCCGCTTCGGGAAGCGCCAGCAGACTCTTCCAATGCTCCATTGCCTTGGGAAAATCCATGAGCCGATACGCAGCTGCGCCTCTGAGATACAGGGAGAACTCAACAGGTAAACGCGCGAGTAGCGCTTCATACGCCGCCACATCAAAATCAGGCGTCGATACCTCCTCGGCGGCGGGGTCGGCCGCGGGATCCGCAGTGCTCGCGTCCGTGTAGGTCTCCACATACTCATCGCCGGCTTCTGCGTTGGGCGCTGCGAACGGCAGCGGCGACAGCTTGTTCATTTCTTCGCGCATAGCCGAGTATTCAGTGAGCAGGCTCTCGATATCCTGGTCGGGAGTTCCCTTGGCAGCTAATGCATCACGCAGATCCGTGGTGTCCGCCGTGAGCGTGTTCTTCCATGCATCCTCGTCAACCGGATACCAGAACGCGTCGATCTCAGGGGCCTGTCCCAACACCACCGACAGCTCGTGATAGAACGAGGCCTCAGGCATCAAGAGGATCTCGGTTTCTGAAAGCCCGTAGGTCAGATAGGCGTTGGGAAACTCGGGCCCGCACGCGGGGGCGTGAAGAGAAAAGAAGACACTCAGCAACACGAAGACCGAGAGGTTACGTCGAATCATACATGGACATCCCAATAGCGTGTCCCCGGGATGAACGCCACACCAGTGAAGTTCCCCCGGCGGATCGACTTCTGCACGGCAGCTTGCGCACAGTCTACATCGCAAGAAGACAGCCGTCTACTCCATGACTTCCACCGGCCCCACGCGGACGACATTGCCGGGCACCGTGGCTTCCTCCACGCGCAGCCACGCCACCATGGAGGGTTCTGATCCTCTTGGCGCGGGGCCCACCGCGCGCAGCGAAGTCTCCCCAGAGTCCGGTTGGCCTTCAAAACCCCCCAACAAGTCATGCGCAACAAGCCGGTGGCCCTCCCAGGTAACATCGAACGCCACGGCCTTCCACACGCGCGTTTCCCCCGCGTTCGCCAGCCAGACTTCGTACAAGCCGGGGGAGGGGTTGCGGACTTCCGCGCGAAGCGCAGTCTCCGGAACGCGTCCCTGACTCACGGCCTGCAAGGTGGGCCAGGTCCAATTCAACTCGTCGGAACTCACCGGCAGCCGGAACCAGGCGAACCCGAGACACGCGCGGGGCGGCGCCTCCTGGATGGACCGCACCACGGCCGCAATTTCTTCGGGGTCCGTCATGGCAAGTTTCACCCGGAACGAGGGGGCCCATGCGGGTTGCGGCCCCTCAGCGGACAGCGCCTTGAAACGCCCCTCGGCGTCAAACGCGAAACGGTACCCATACGTGGGCAGCGCCAGATAGAACGGCACGCCGACTGACGCGGCCTTGCGCAGGTAGCCCGGAATACGCGCGGTATCGCAGAGCATGATAGGGCTATCGACGTTCTCCGGCGGTTCCAGGGAGTGCACCTGGAGCACATAATAGGAGAGCCTATCCACGAGGTTTGCGAACTCCCAGCGCCGCAGCCAAGTGGGCAAGACCGTGATTGAAAGCTGCGTTGCGGCATGCCGCTCTCGCAAGGCGTCCAGAAGGCCACGGTAGTCACCCAGCTTGGACGAGGGGCAATCGTAATCCAATTGCAGACCCGCCACCTCGACACCTGCCGCCTGCGCCTTCTCCTGGGCGCCCTTGAGCACGCCCGCCAGGTAGTCCGCAGTCTTCGCGCGGCGCTCGCCCGACAGATGGCTGCCCAAGCCCACATTCGCCCGCAGCACGAGTGTCACCCGCACTCGCGCCTCGGATAGCGTCTTCCAGTCGGGCTGCGCCGCTGTCAACGCCAGCGCGTCGTCTCTACTGTTAATCTCTCCCAGCAGCACCATGACCTGCGCCGCCCCGGGCGCCGCCTCACGTACCGCCTCGCGGACCGAGTCCGTCCACTGCATCTGCCAAACGTAGTACGTCTGCTCCAAGTCCCGGGGTGGCCCCGTCAATGCTTGCCTGCGCAGGTGCAGCCCAAGCGCCGTACTCGCGAGAACCACAAGCACGATTGCCAAGTACAAGACGTATGTGCGACGCTTTACCATCCCGGCACTCACAGTGGCCATCCGTACCCGCCATTACCCATTTAACCATTTGCACGCGAGAAAGTTGCATGCGGTTCTCGCGGGCAATTCGTCAAGTATATACCTCGCGATAGTGAAAACGGTACTGCGGAAAAGGACCCGCACTCAAGGGCGAAAATGATGCAAATAAAATACATAAATATGATTAACTTTTGATTGATAAGTTATATCTGCCGTTTGATTTATAAATCGAGAATTTTGTCACAAATTGCTTGACTTACCCGCCCTCCCTGTGTTACATTTCCTGTGAATGTTTTCACAGCGTTTGATTATTCACAACGCCAAGGATCGACCCCATGGCCTCTAATCAGACCATCGGACGCCTAAGCCTATACCGCAGGCTGCTCCACGGTCTTCAGTCCGACGGGGTGAAAAACGTGTACTCGCACCAGTTGGCCCGGCTCGCGGGGGCGACCCCGGCCCAGGTGCGGCGCGACATCATGGTGGTGGGCTATTCGGGAAGTTCCGCCCACGGGTACGAGGTCGGGGCCCTCATGGAGAGCATTGGCCAGTTCCTGGACACGGCCCCGGTCCAGAGGGTGGCCCTGGCCGGTGTCGGAAATCTGGGACGCGCCCTGTTGGCCCACTTTGTTGGACGCCACCACCGGTTCTCGATAGTCGCCGCGTTTGATGTGGACGCCCACAAGACAGGCAGGGTCATCCACGGATGCCGCTGCTACACCTTGGCCGAGTTGGGGCAAGTGTTGGTTGCCCAGGAAATCCGCATCGCCATGCTGGCGGTACCCCCGGGGGAAGCCCAGGAGACCGCCAAC